>DAICZM010000386.1 GCA_027311145.1 Ktedonobacterales bacterium | reverse complement strand
GCGTAAAGGGCAAAAAGAGGAATTATATGGTGCAGAGGCTGCTGCAACGGTGGAGCAAGAGCAGCAGTTAGCTCTGGTAGATGTATTGCAGCAGGATGATATGCACCTTGTGATGCTAGGCACAGCGGGTATTGGAAAAACAATGGCATTGCATGTTTACTTGTATGGTGCATCAGAAATGTCCTGGCAACTAGCGCGCAAAGAGGGAAAAATCCCGGTCTCGCTGTCATTGCTCGCTTATAGCCTGTTTTTAAAGCAACGGGTGCGTGCAGAGACCGAGGTATCTCCGTCGTCCGTGCGCGATATATTGGCGTTTCTCTCTGTACATGATGTACCTGGTATGCGTTATCTACACCCTCACCTGGATTGGTTGATGCAGCAAGGGCGTTTGGTGTTGCTTTGTGATGGTCTGGATGAAGTGGAGGAGAGCCAACGTGGGAATGTGTGTCAATCGCTGATTGATTGTATGCGGACTACGCAGAATCGTGTGGTTGTGACCAGCCATAGCAGTGTGTATGCGGCGCAACGTGAGTTGGTTCAATATATTGAGAGCGCGCATGCCAGATTGGTAACTATCGCGCCCTTGCAAACGGGCCAGGTAGCTGAGATTGTCGAAAAATATATTGAGCGGCAGGATAAAAATTGGAAGCATACGGCAGGGCAAGTTTTGCATGTATTAGAGCGAAGCCGCTTGCGTGACCATTGCAGCAATCCCATGATGCTCTTTACATTCTTGGGGATTATCGACAAAATTGGTGTTGAGCGTGGTAAACAGATTGATACGCGGGGGTTGCTGTTGCGCGAGGCAGTTCACCAGCTTGTGCTTCAGGAGCAGCGGCGAGCGGAGTGGGCTGGTAGCGCACCCAAAGAAGAGGTACTTAGCCAATTTCTCCGTGACCTTGCTTGTGCTACGCATTGGCATACGAGTGGCCATGCGGTGCAGGTGAAGGGTGTGCCCGGCTGGAATACAAAAAGACAGCAAGCGACCGATCTTCCAGAAGTACTGACTCAGGGAGTGCAAGTCTGGCTAAAAGAGCATCCTGCCTATGGTCCTTATGTTGAACACGATGAGCAGATGGTGCGCAATGAATACGAGAAGCTACCAGACTTGTTGCGTTTTTCATTGCAAGCAGGCCTGCTGGAGTGGCAAGCAGATGGTATGCTGCGCTTTTCGCATGAACTGATCGCGGAATATCTTGTGGCTGAATACTATTGCGCTACTATGCAGGAGAGCAACCTGATAACACCCACACTGTATGCAATTGTTCATGGGCGTGCAGACGGATGGAGTGAGCCAGTTGCACTGTGGGCAGGTTTATTGGATAGTCCTTTTCCCCTGGCGGAGAACCTGCTCCTGGCAGGGCGCGATGACCCCGATGCTGTCTTGCAGGCATTAGCCTTGAGTTTAGTGTGTATTGGTGTAACGTGGCGAGCATCGCAGATGGAAACGCCGCTTGATGTGCCCCCGATGGCTCTGCCAGCGCGCCTCGCCGATGCGATTTCACTTGCAGTTCATCATAAAGTGGCGCGTGAAGACCTTGCCCGCCGTCTGATCCGCTGCGCAGAAGAAGGAGCGCAAGAGGTTTATCATGCAGTTGTGTTATTAGTTGCTGTCGATGGTGTGGATGAGTTGCTTGTTTTGCTCGATAAACAGATTGTGCCAGATTTATTCTTTCAACAATTGCAGGATATTGTGGATGTAGCAGCCTATGAGGCACAGGTGCGGCAGATCACAAGAGTGTTGGGGCGTTTTGGGCGAGCGATAGTTGACAGGGCTACACAGTTTAGTCGGCCCCTTCCTGAAAGAAGTGTACGTCTGCGTGCAGCCGCTGTTGATATTCTGCGTGGAACGGAAATAAAACGAGCGGTAGAACCACTGATTGCCTGTCTGAGCGATACAGAACCGATCATCGTGAAACGTGCAGCAACCGCATTGGCCTATCTTGGGCCTGAGTTTACGCTCACCAGTATCCTGGAAATATTGCAAGAGCGCACAGTAACACCCTTACGGGTGAGTATGCATCAAGCGTCGCTGGCGATTGTGGAGCATTTTCTGGACGAGAAGGATGTGCGGAGACGGCTCTCGCTGACCCAATATCAGGCTATTTTGGATGTTTTTGAGCCTATATTGACCAGTTTATATCAGACGGAGCCAACGGTGCAGCAGAGAACACGTGCTATGCTGACTCAACAGGCACGCATGGCACAGAGTATAAACTCGTTGGACAATCGTTGGGAAAAGGTTATTGAGTTACTGCTCTTTTGTTTTGTTTCACAAGATGAAATAGCCTCGCGCAATGCTTTGCAAGCATTACAAGAAATTGGCGAAGTTGCAACAATGCGTTTGCTAGAACTGCCAGAGCAAGGGCAAGAACAGGTTCGTTTGCGGACAATAGATGTATTGCGTGTGACGCGTGATCTACGTGCGTTGCCATATCTTTTGCGCTTAATGAGTGATGAAGTGCCAGCTATCCAACAAGCGGCTGCGACGATACTCCGGCTCTATGCACCGGAGAGCATCCCCGGTCTGATTGATCTCGTCTTTAGCCATCCTGACGAGTTGGTTGCGGGAAAAGCGGCGCAGACGTTGAGTGAGATGGGGCCAGAGGTCATTGGACCGATCACTAATGTCATTTTCCATATTATACCAGAGCGTACGCGTCTGCTGGTTCAAGTGCTGGAGCGCATCCATGATGCGGAAGCTTTGCCGCCCTTGCTGGCATTATTGCAAACACCTCAGCTAGAGCTGTTGCTGATGATCGCGGTTATTCGCGCTTTAGGGCAATTTCCAGAGCAGCGTGTGGTTGTACCCTTGCTCCATATGTTGGTGCATGCGCAACCGCAAGTCTATGAAGAAGCGATTAATGCGCTTAGTCGCATTTGGCAAGTGGCCTTTGATGGTTTGCTGGCAGCTTTAGACGTGCCAGAAGAAACTGTATTGACGCAGCGTGTGCAGCGTGTTTTGTTGTGCATTATGCCATTTCCAGCAGAACAGCTGGTGCAGGTGTTGGCGTCGTGTACTGAATTGCAAGCACGTCAGGTGATTAGCACTTTTATGAAACAGCGTATCGATGTAGCTTCTACTGTCGTGAAGCACCTCTTGCATCCTGATAAGCGTGTGCGGGGCTATGTGTATCAAATTTTAGAGGGGCTGCCCGGTTCGGTTGTGGTGCCTGCATTGCTAGAGATGTTAAATCAGAGTGTGCCATTGCGCAGGGCCGCTAGTATATTGCTGCTGAACTATCCTGATGCAGCAATCCCATCACTGGTAGCTTTGTTAGGGGAACACGAACGTGGGGAGGCAGCCGTAGACATTTTGCCCCAATTTGGGATACAAATTTTGCATGCGTTGATTTCTGGATTGGATGACCAGCAGAGTGGGGCGCGTGAGCGTGCGCGTCGGATCGTGGTTGTGCTGGTGCAACAGAGTCAAGAGCAGGAAATCGTGCTGCGCAAACTCATGCAATTGTTCACGTTGCCGCCGCCGCCACGCGCGCGTGAGGCCTTGTTAGAGGTATTGACGAATGATCTCGCTCCTGCGAGCTTGCCCGCGCTCCTAGAAGGATTAGAAGACGCGCATCTGTTAGGTGATGCCGCTGAGGCATTGTTTCGCTTGACGCACCAGAAACCGTTGCAGCGTCTTGTCTTAGAGCAGTTACTACAAGCTCTCTGGCAGGAGACTCGGCGGAGTGGAGCGGAGATGGCCCTGGTAAAGATTGGTGCGCTGGCTGTTCCGGCGATTGGGGGATTGATTGTCGATTCAAATCCCGTTGTTGCAAAAACTGCAAAGCGTATTTTGCGCTCTATTGGTGCATCTTCGCTACCATTTATCTGGGCTGCGTATATTAATACGGCTGAACCTGTTATGCGGGAAGCTGCGCTGGATGTGTTTCATAGTATGCCAACGGAAATCATCAAAGACGATCTGGTGAAATTGCTGAGCAGCCAAGATTATAACGAAGTTGCGATGGCACTGTCTTTGTTGATAGCGCGTATTTACGATGAATCGATGCAACCATATGCAGATAATATGATGATTCCTGAACTATTGGAATATGTACAGACCCATAGTTTGGAGGAGGCTAATCAGCGTATTATTGCTTTGCTGCTGGTTCTTGGGGAGCGTGTAGTGTTGAGGCCGTTGCTGCAAACGTTGGACGATTTTACGCCGTCGCGTCGTCAGTTGGTCTATATGCTATTGCTGCTGGGCGGACAGACACAGGAGCGGCTCTTGGAAGTGTTTCAGGATGCGGATGTTAGTGTGGGATTGCGAACTGAGATTGCAGCGATGCTGGCCATGTTGTCTAACCCGCTCGAAATCACCGAGTATGCGCAAAGTCTGAGTGCATATGGGTTTACTCCTGTGAAGAGTGCGCTGATGTTTCCTGGCGAACTCAATATTGGTTTACATGCGCTGGGGGGTCTACTGGCAAGTGGGCAATGGAATGATCGTGTGTTAGAGGGGTTACGTTCTGCGACTGTTGTAGGAAGCGCGCAGCATGAACTGTTTAGTGTGCTGCTGGGCTGGCGATATGTTCCTCAAATTGAAGAACTTCAGCGTGAACTGGACGGTGTACGTGATTCGTACAAACGTGAGGTTCTGGCCTTGACTGCCAAGATGCTCGAAAACCAGCGGCGTATACAAAGTCTGGAAGATGAGCTGGAGCAGGTGCAAAAAGAGCATGAGCATCGTGGGGATCAATTGTCGCAAACATCGCGCGAAAAAGATTCATTAGGCCAAAAGATTGATAAATTGATGCGGG
>DAICZM010000385.1 GCA_027311145.1 Ktedonobacterales bacterium | reverse complement strand
CTATGGGAGCGATGGCGTAGCCAACTTTCAACGCTCGGTCGTACCATTCAGGTGCGGCAGGGGGCAAACATGCTCAGCGGTGTTGCTGAGGATGTTAATGACAGCGGAGAACTGTTACTCCGTCTTCATTCAGGAGAGCAGGTCAGCATCACCTGGGGGGATATTGGATACCCCACAGCCTAGTTGATCTGGTCAATGCATAAGGTAGAAGAAGAACTTCTGCCTAAGACATGAGGGGAACAGCACATGGAGACACAAGACGTATTCCTTACCGACGATGGGCGACGGCATGCATCAAGTCAATTGGAAATGCTACGTACCGTTAAACGTGCAGAGGTAGCTCGCTATTTGCATGAAGCCAAAGAGTCAGGGGACGTCATAGACAATGCGGCATACGAAGATGCCAAGAACGAGCAAGCACGTCTGGAAGGACGGATTCAAGAACTTGAAATGTTGCTTGCACAGGCCAAGCCCATTACACGCGAGCGGGCGGGCGAGGTTTCGCTCGGCTCTATTGTTCATCTCAGCACCAGCGATGATCGCGAATATCACTATTCGATTGTGGGAGCCTTTGAGGCCAACCCCAGCCAGGGGCGTATCTCCAACGAATCCCCTGTTGGGCGTGCGTTGCTCGGCCATAAAGTCGGTGATATGATTATCGTCTCAACCCCCGGCGGTGTGCGCGAGTACACCATTCTTGAGATCAATTAAACCTCATCCTCTCACGCAATAGCCGATCTGCTCTCTCTTGCCATCAAGAAGACGGATCGGCTTCTTGAGTGTAGCCTTCCCTTGTGACTTTTACCAGACGCGTGCGCAAATCTACTATCCAGTTTTCATCTGAGACAAACAATGCTACAATAGTCGCACGATGTGCCAGATCGCCGACAACGGTGGCAAGCGCGGAACAGATAGGCCGCACCGCATACCGTCTGTTTGAAGGACAACTATCTTCTGGTACGACTGAATGAGGGAAAAAAGAGGTTATGACAGACGAACGAGACACACGCATTCAACGCCTGCACGCATTGCGTGAGCAAGGCATCAATCCCTATCCCAACGCGACCACACGCACGCATACCGTTGCCGAGCTATTGGCCCATTTTGATGAATTGAAAGAGCAGGGAATCACTGGCTCTTTCACAATCACCGGCCGTTTACGCTTGCTGCGCGACATGGGCAAATCCGCTTTTGCCAATATTGAAGACGGCACAGGACGTGTCCAGGTCTACTTCCGCATCAACGATCTGGGCGAAACCGCTTATCAGAATTTAAAGCTGTTAGACCTGGGCGATTTTGTTCAAGCCACAGGCTATCTTTTTAACACACGCACAGGTGAACGCACACTGCATGTGGTCAACTATCAGCTCATCTCCAAAAGCCTACGCCCCTTACCCGAGAAATATCATGGCTTGGAAGATAAAGAGATTCGCCAGCGTAAACGCTACCTCGATCTGATTGCCAATGGTGAAGAGGCACGTCAGGTCTTTGTCATCCGTAGCCGCACCATTAGCGCGATGCGTCGCTATCTGGACCGCCACGATTTCATTGAAGTCGAGACACCCATCTTACAGCCACTCTACGGCGGGGCAACCGCACGCCCTTTTGTCACACATCATAATGCCCTGGACCGCGACCTCTATCTGCGCATCGCGGTTGAACTGTATCTCAAACGCTTGATTGTGGGCGGCTTTGAACGCGTATATGAAATTGGGCGTGATTTCCGCAATGAAGGTATTGATCGCAGCCACAATCCTGAATTTACCATGATGGAATGTTATCAGGCATATGCTGATTATAACGATATCATGAAATTGGTCGAGGAGATGATTGCCTCTATCGCACAAGAGGTCAAAGGCTCTCCACGCATCACCTATCAAGGAACAGAAATTGATCTCACGCCACCCTGGCCACGCATCCCGCTCCTCGATGCTATCGCCGAATATACAGGTATCGATGCCAACGCCTATCCCGACCGCGACAGCTTGGCGGCAGCGATGCGTGCAGCCGGCTACGAGGCCGACCCCAAGCTGGGGCGTGGTCGTCTCATTGATGATCTGATGAAAGCCATGCTACGCCGAGGTATTCCCGCCCTCAAACAAGCATTCTTTATGATCGACTACCCGCTGGATATCTCCCCACTGGCAAAACTGCACCGCTCCACCGCAACACTAGCCGAACGGTTCCAGCCATTTATCGGCGGCCTGGAATGTGGCAACGCCTTCACCGAACTCAACGATCCGCTCGACCAACGTGCGCGCTTCGAAGATCAGATGCGCCAGCGCGCTCAAGGCGATGAGGAGGCACAAGTACTCGATGAAGATTTCCTGGAAGCAATGGAGATCGGCATGCCACCAACCGGAGGTCTAGGGATTGGCATCGACCGTCTCGCGATGCTCATGGCAGATCAAGAGTCTATTCGCGATGTGATTCCTTTCCCAACCATGCGCAAAAGCTCAGAAGAGATGTAGCAATATGTTTTAACGCTTCCACGATAACGGGAGGGAACAGCATGCCTGAACCACCAGTAGTTTCTTGGGGGAGTTGGCGACCAGGGATCAGACCAAGCCATGCGCTGGCGTTGGGCAGCGTTATTACGCTGCTCGCGCTCGCGCTCCTGAGCCTCGGCCTGTTCACACTGTTTGCAGGCATTCTGGATAGCTTCTCGCCACCACTGCAAGTGGCGGGCATCGTCACAGGACATGCCATCAGCGCGGATGACCATCTGCCACATCTGACGATGCGTCTGCGCTCCGCCGACAAGCCTACCACACTCGCACTCGTTGTCCCTTTCGACGCCTTTCAACATCTCCCCATCGGCACTACCCTGCTCGTCGATTACGCACCGCGTCTTTCTTTTCCCTATGCTCTAGACTACCAGGGCCAACGCTATGCCCTCCCAGGCCGACATGCTGATGGCAACCCCATCGGCTCACTCTCACTCTGCCTACTCGGCCTCTTGGTGTTGCCCTATCCCGCCCTCATTGCGCGTTGGGCATGGAGCGATCTTCTTGCCCTCACACATGGCATGGGCCGTCATACATTAACAGCACGAGTGCTAGCACGCCGCTCTTCTGGCAACCCGCTCGGACAACACATACAGCAACCTGGGCTAAGCGCACGCCTTGCCCGCTCCTGGTATGCGCTCGCATTACAACCCCAAGATGGCACGCCGCTCGTGTTTTATGTCAGTCAAGACATCTATGAAGAGGTCCATCTCGGCGAACAAGTCCGCATTACATACGCCTCCTCTACACGCTATCTCTATAAGGTGGAACACGTATGATGATAAAATACATGCAAAAAACAGTACAAGCAGCATTACAGCAAAAGTCGCGTACATTTGCAGAATATATGCTGGATCTGCTCTTTCCACCACAATGCGCTGTCTGTAAACGCAACGGACAACTGCTTTGCCCATCCTGTCTGGCTGCCATGCCACATCTGTTACCGCCATACTGCTCACACTGTGGTAGTCCTCAAGGGACAGCCAGCTCTTGCCCTTTTTGCCATTTTCATCCATTGCGCCTGAACGGACTCCGCGCGGCCTGCACCTATGAGGAACCACTCCGCTCATGCATTCATGCACTCAAGTATATGAACCAACCACGTCTGGCAGAACCACTTGGGCAGCTTCTCGCGCACAGCTATACGACTTCACAGCTAGCAGGCGAGATTATTCACCCTGTACCACTGCATCCGGCTCGTCAACGTGAGCGTGGTTATAATCAATCCTACCTGCTGGCCAGGGCGTGTGCGCGTCTGCTTGCACTACCACTGGTTGACACAGGCATCGTGCGCGCACGTTCGACGCCCGCGCAGGTGGGATTAAATACGTATCAGCGTCAGCAAAATGTCAGCGGAGCCTTTGTCTGCACTGCCAGTGCGAGGACGAGTATTGCAGGTCGCAGCATTATTCTAATTGATGATGTCTGTACGACAGGTGCGACCTTAGAGGCGTGTGCTGCCCCACTCTTTGCGGCTGGGGCGCGTGCAGTGTGGGGGCTTGTGCTGGCACGTCCTATCTAATGGGTCACCTCTTTCACCAGAGGTCTTTTTCTGCATGTGCTATAATTGAGGAACATGTAAACCACACTGCGTTATAGTTATGAGTATAGGGTAGGGGCAACAAACCAATGGATAGAGAGGAGGCTCAATGTCAAATAACGGAAAATGGCTCAGAACGAGCTTTTTCTGGCTTTTGATTGCGCTAGCAATAGTTGTAATCGCCGTGTTTATTTTTCGTCCATCGCCAGATACAAAGTCTGTCAATGTCTCTACACTTCTTACAGACATCAAAAGTGATCTTAGTAAAGGTCAAAAAGACACACTTGAAGTTACGACCGACACCATTACGCTCGTTCGCTCCAATGGTTCCGTTGAATCAGCTACTATTAACAGCACGTTTGATATTACCCGTGTTCTCACCGATAATGGCATCAACTATGCCAGTAGCAGCCAACTTTCGTTACAATATAATGCCCCCAGTGCGCTTGCGACTTGGCTAGGCTTTCTGGGCAGCTTATTACCATTTCTTCTGCTAGCCGGCTTGCTCTTTTTTATGATCCGTCAGACCCAGGGCAGCAATAATCAGGCCATGTCTTTTGGCAAAAGTCGAGCGCGTATGTTCACAGGCAACAAGCAGTCCGTCACCTTTGCCGACGTTGCGGGTGTAGAAGAGGCAAAACAAGAGTTACAAGAGGTTGTCGAATTCCTCAAATTCCCCGAAAAATTTATCGCGTTGGGAGCCAGGATTCCAAAGGGCGTACTGCTGGTA
>DAICZM010000384.1 GCA_027311145.1 Ktedonobacterales bacterium | reverse complement strand
GGTATAAGCATGAGTAAGAGAGGCAACGGTGAGGGTTCGATCTATCAACGTAAGTCTGATGGTAAGTGGGTCGGAAGTATTACCATAGAGGGTGGTAAACGAAAAGTACTCTATGGTGATACTCGCAAAGAGGTACAAGAGAAGCTAAAAGCTGCGTTGCATGAACAGCAACAGGGTGTACTGATAACTGCTCCTCAACAAACGCTTAGTCAGTATCTTGAGCATTGGCTTGAACATACTATTAAGCCAACAATTCGCCCTCGTAGTCATGAGAGATATGAAGAGATTGCACGTCTGCATATTATCCCTACCATTGGCAAGATTAAGCTTCAAGCTCTTACTCCTCAACATGTAGAGACGATGCAATCAAAGAAGCTTAAGCAAGGCTTATCTCCTACAACAGTTGCGGCTATTCATGGTCTTCTGCATAAAGCGTTAGAAGATGCTGTAAAAAAAGGACTGGTTGCACGGAATGTTTGTGATGCTGTTTCTCCTCCGCGCAAACAGCATAAAGAAATGAAGCCGCTGACTGCGGAACAAGCGCGTCAATTGATAGAAGCGGCTAAAGGGCATCCACAAGAGGGGTTGTTTGTGCTGGCCCTCGCTACTGGTATGAGACGAGGTGAGTTACTTGGTCTTAAATGGCAGGACATTGACTTTACTAGCGGTGTGTTGCACGTTCGTCGTGTCTTGAGTCGCACGCCAACAAAGGTGGGAAGAGCTACAGGTGATCGCTATGTCGAAGCTGAGACGAAAACAAAAAAGAGTCGGCGTAGCATTGTTCTAGCTGATTTTGCGCTTCAAGCACTTAAGCAACATAAAGCACGTCAAGAGGAAGCTCACAGGGTCGCGGGTGATGCTTGGGAAGATCATGGCTATGTGTTTTGCAATGAGATAGGAAGACATGTTAATCCTGGGCATGGTGTGCTGGTCCAGTTAAAGCTGCTGCTGAAAAAAGCTGGTCTACCAGATATCCGCTTTCATGATCTGCGGCATAGTACAGCAACGTTGTTACTCAGTCAGGGTGTGCATCCAAAAATTGTGCAAGAAATACTGGGGCATAGTGAGATTAGCATGACAATGGATGTCTATTCTCATGTACTGCCGACAATGCAAAAGGATGCGATGGAAAAGCTTAACCAGACCTTTCGGCCTGAATAAGCGCGTTGCTACATGGGTTGCTACATAGGTAGATAAGGTAGAAAAACAGAACAGGTCTCAAGCGGCTTCTCGTGCGCTCTGAGACCTGTTTCTATATGTTTTTAGACAGCACAAAGTGCCAAGGGACGGAATCGAACCGACGACACCAGCATTTTCAGTGCTGTGCTCTACCAACTGAGCTACCTTGGCATGGCCTGTAATATATCACTTTTCCTCCTCAAAGTCAATACTTTTTTACCTCAGATTGTCCCACTCACTGCCATACACCACTCCACGCCCATCTCTTTTTCTTAACCGCTACTAGCCATTTCTTCTTATGTATCACCGTATTTCAAGCTGTACTATCTTCCTGATACGCTAATATGCCAACCAGAACCATTTATTCTATGTGCAGGCGATGGGCCTGCCTTGTTTCTCGTATTCTAGCAGAGGAGGCTTACGTGCAAGCACGCAATCACACACGCATCTGGGAGTATGTGCAACAGCACCGTCTAGTGAGTATTGTGGCGGGACAGCTGATTGTTATCTGTGTCCTGGGTGGCGTTTTTCTCAACACAGCCTTTGGCTCCGCTCTTCTAGGTGCGTTCGCGCAATCGCCCTGTTCGAGCGGCGATCAAACCTACATGGTCGTCAGTGGCGATACGCTTGGCCTGATCGCACAGCGCTATAACACCACGTGGCAGCGACTCACGAGCTACAACAAGCTAGCGAACCCCAACGTTATTTACATCGACCAGCATATCTGTATTCCAGGCAAGGGTAGCGGCAGTAGCACCGCCCATATGCCTGCACCTGTGGTGGGACTCGGTAATTTCTTCCCTTATGGACAGTGTACCTGGTGGGCAGCTCAACGTTACTATCAAATCCACCATACCTATGTGCCCTGGACAACCAATGCGGACGCATGGCAATGGGTGAGCAGAGCCAATAATTTCCACTGGCGTGTCTCCAGCCAACCCTCGCCGGGAGCCATTGTTGATCTCCAACCCTGGGTCCAGGGAGCCTATGGTTTGGGTCACGTAGCCGTTGTCGAGCGTATCCTGAGCAATGGGCATGTGATTGCCAGCAATATGAACTGGGGTATTTACTACTGGCAAGTAACAAACGTGGAGTTTGCACCCGGGCCAGGTGTGACCTTCATTACGCTGTAACATATGCTCACAGCAAGTTAGCTAAACAACAACGGAAGAGCGTTTAGATGCTCTTCCGTTGTTGTTTAGCTAGATAATCATAGGCACTAGAGGTTTCCTGCTTTAGCCTGTGTATAGCGGTCGTTAAGTTCCTGTTTTGCACGAGTATAGACCTCGCGGCCCTGAACAAGGGCAGCATTGGCACGTGTGCGAATATCATCGCTCAACGTTCCTGAGCGCAACATAACGCTTTGCTCGCCAAGCTGGGCGCGGGTCTCCTCGCCAGACTGAGGAGCCAGCAACAAGCCCAATGCGACGCCGAGGGCCATTCCTAAAAAGAGTCCGGTAACAAACTTCATGACATAACCTCCCTTTCTGATCGATGGTACATTCCTTGTGGGCAAAAACAGTATCAATAGACAGAAAAATAGCCGGATACTGTTCGCTCAAACACAGAGATGCGCTTGAGCCTTAGTGACCGGGGTTGCCAAGCATATTTTCAACTTCTTGTAAGAGAACATCCAACTCAAATGGCTTTTTCAACAAGTGAACGTTTCTATACTCTTGTGGACTGGCCGCAATCAGATGAGCGACCTCGTCAGCTTCAAAGACCGCCGCCGTATATACGATAACAGGAACATCAGTGGTCATGCTATCACTCTTTAGGGTCTTCAAAATGTCCTGACCGGAGATATCACCTAATTTGAGGTCGAGAATAAGCAAATCAGGCAATGTACTCTTGACCCTTTCAACAGCATGATGCCCGTCCTGAAGGATAGAGACTTGATATTCTTCATCTTCAAGCACTCGACGCATTAAATGCAAAAGTTCGTTCCTGTCATCAACCACGAGGATGCTTTTTCTCACGTCTAATCGGTTTCACTATCCGCTCCGCTGGTTGCGAGTACGGATGTGTACCGCCTCCTGTTCTTGTTATGCGGTCTCGTCTCCTCTACATGACCAGGGTCTCACTTCGATATACGCTAGTGTATCATGTTCCAAGGGGGTAGACAAGGACGCTGGCATTGCCTTTTGAACATTCTTTCGCTGTTTCCTGTTGCTGTTGTGTACGAAAGAGAGCGTATGTTGTGCAGAAGAGATCAGTGATCGGTCGTAGAAGAAATGCATTGCTGTACGGGGTACTGTAGCAGGAGCGCAAATCATCTACCCTGGACAAAAAAGTGAGCGTGGTGGGGCTCGAACCCACGGCAACCCGATTAAAAGTCGGATACTCTACCACTGAGTTACACGCTCATAGGAATTGGCTTCTTTGGCGGGTTTATGTGGTTATGACAGTCTGATATATTACCAGAGTCTTATTCCCGTCTATGAAAATCTTATTTCCTACCGCCAGAGTATAGCATAGAGCGTTTGTGTCGTCAAGGTTTTATTTCTCCCGTTCTCCCGCATTAGTAAGTGAGTAAGAGCTTGTCTGCTACGACTTCTTCTTCTAGTGTCAGGCCATCCATTTGAAAACGTTTCAACATAGAGCGTCCACAATTTACCAGAATTTCCTGTTCAAACAACCCGTCGGGAATTGGAATATCACAAATAAAGTTACCAGAGCGTTTTGTGCCATCTATACTAAGAGCTACTTTTACGCCTCTTGCCTTACATTGGCTGATTTCATCAAATAATTGCTTAAGGCTGAAACTTTGCGCTCCATACAGTATGCTCTGGCTAAATGTATAAGGAGGATCACAATAAATTAAATCTCCCTCTCTCGCCATTTTCATCGCAACAGAGTAGTCCATACTTGCAATTTTAGCCCTCTTAGTAAGTGGATACCATTGATCTACCCGCATTGCAAATGACTCAGGAGACATAGGTTTATGAATACCACAAGGGGTAGACATATAGCCGTCTCGTTTACGAAAGCGCATAACGCCCCCATAGCATGTACGACACAGGAATAGCAGATCAGCACTATTAGGACAAGCATTATAACTGGCTTTTATATGTTCATAGACAGCAACTTTTTCGCCCAGCACCATTTCTTGCCATCGGTCTCTATACCATCGCTTCAAAGTTTCGGGATCATACTGAAGCATTTGCCAGATACCTACCAAAGGCACAAAAATATCAGAAATGACAGCATTCCTGGGTTCTAACGCAGCCCAAATTGCTCCACTACCTAAAAAAGGTTCAAAATATGTACCGTAATTATCGGGGAAATAAGAAACGATTTCACTGGCAAAACGCTGTTTGTTTCCTATCCATTTTAGTAACTGTTTTCTTTTAGACCTCTCTGTTATTTCTTCGCCTTCATCGTTCTCTTGAGCATTATCAAGAGGCATTTCTTGTTCAATCAATTTTTTCTGCTTCAAAGTACTCAATTCAATATTAGTACCTCTCATACTACTACCAGAGGATGGCTTGTTCTGATTAACCTTCCTGTTTTTTTGGGCAGGTGACTTATCAAAGACTGAGGTACTTTTGGAAACATCTGCTTCATCCACTTCAGAAATACCAAATAACGAATATTGCATACCGATATCCCCA
>DAICZM010000383.1 GCA_027311145.1 Ktedonobacterales bacterium | reverse complement strand
GCCATAGCCCCACTCGTTGGTTCTCCCTGGCTACGACTGACCGGACGCACGAGCGCGCTCAATGGTTGTTGGACGGTGCTATTGAAATAGCTATATCCATAGCTGAGTGCGCCCCCAGCAATAAGTACGGAGAGCAGGAGAAGCAACGCACCCACACGCCTCTGAGAAGAAGGTGGCATGCGCACCTTTTTCAACGGGGGCAAAGGCGGCATAACAGATGGTCTCATAGATGTTTTCATAACAGGTCATTATTTCCATTAGCAAGAATATGATGACAAAAAGGACTATGCCTATGCGATAATTATAGCAGAAATGTGTACAGAAACATATCAATTCGTTTCATCTTGACGAAATCTTGAGCAGAAAAGACAGACCCGCTACGCCAACAGCGTATTATACGCGATAGTTCGCCCTACAAAATGATTTTTGGGAAACGACTATGGTACAATAGAGATGATTGGTTGGCACTGTACACGAACGCATTACAAGCCTATGAGGAGAACTCATTACGATGATTGAGCAAAAACCGACAGCATCAACGGGGTATGTTGCCGAAACGATACAAGGGACGCTCTTTGATGCAAACGAGCTGGCACGCCTCAGCGTCACACAACAAGAGTGGGAAACGACCACCGTCAGTGCATCGCTGGCACGTATGCCAGAACACGATGGCTTGATAACGACATCAAGTGTGCCCGTAAAACGTATCTATACGCCGCTTGATGGTCGCTCACTGGACTACACTCGCGACCTCGGCCTGCCCGGCGAGTATCCGTACACACGCGGCGTCCAGCCCACGATGTATCGCGCCAAGCCCTGGACGATGCGCATGTTTGCAGGTTTTGGAACCGCCGAAGATACGAATGCGCGTTTCAAATATTTGCTCAAGCAGGGGCAAACCGGTCTTTCTACCGCCTTCGATATGGCAACCCTTTACGGCTACGATACCGACCATCCACTGGCCGCAGGTGAGTTTGGCAAGTGCGGCGTCGCAATCTCTTCACTGGCCGATATGGAGATTCTCTTCGCGGATTTGCCGCTCGACAAAATCACCACGTCGATGACCATCAATAGTCCCGCCGCCGCGATTTGGGCAATGTACATCGTCAATGCCGAGAAGCATGGCTTTCCCATGGCCGTACTTGGTGGCACATTACAGAACGACATTCTCAAAGAATATAGCGCGCAAAAAGAGTTTCTCTTCCCACCCGAACCATCCATGCGCCTCGTGACCGATACCATTGAATTCGGCACTAAATACATGCCAAAATGGAACACGATCAGCATCAGCGGCTACCACATCCGCGAGGCCGGAGCAACCGCAGTGCAAGAGCTAGCCTTCACGATTGCCGACGGCCTGGCGTATGTCGACGCAGCATTAGAGCGCGGCCTCAAGATCGACGAGTTTGCACCACGCCTCTCCTTTTTCTTTGATGTCCATAACGACTTCTTTGAAGAAATCGCCAAGTTTCGCGCTGGACGTCGCTTGTGGGCAAAGCTGATGCGCGAACGCTATGGGGCAAAAGACCCGCGCTCCTGGCTCATGCGCTGCCATGCACAGACAGCGGGCGTCTCGCTCACAGCTCAACAACCTGAAATTAATGTCATTCGCACAGCCACACAGGCATTAGCGGCAGTTCTGGGTGGCACAAACTCGCTGCATACCAACTCGCTTGACGAGGCTCTGGCCCTACCAACCGAACGGGCCGTATTAATTGCCTTGCGCACACAACAAATCATCGCGCATGAAAGCGGCGTCATCAATACCATTGACCCACTCGGCGGTTCCTACTTCGTCGAGGCTCTCACTGATCAGACCGAACAAGCCGCGATGGACTACATCAACCGCATCGACGCACTCGGCGGCGTACTCGCCTGCATCCAGAACGGGTTCTTCCAGCGTGAGATTGCTGAATCGGCTTATCGCTATCAACAAGAAATCGATCAGCATCTGCGCACTATCGTTGGCGTCAACGACTACGTGGTCAATGAGGCGATCAAAGTACCAACGCTCTATATTGACTACGAAGGGCAAAAAGCGCATTTAGAGCGGCTCGACCGCGTGCGTCGTGAACGCGATCAGGCTGCGGTCAAACGCGCACTAGCAAACCTGAACAGTGTCTGTGAGGGCACAGAAAACACCATGCCCGCCATCATCGAAGCGGTCCGAGCCTATGCCACACTCGGCGAGATCATGGATGTCTTCCGCAAGGTTTTTGGCGAATATATGGAACCGGCAGTATTCTAAAACATGGAATAATCACCCTATGCACGAGACAATACCTATTGATGTTGTTGTAAAAAACGCCCTTACGCCGACAGAGCATGAAGGGATAAGGGCGTTACTGACGGCATGCGACGAGCAAGAACAGTTGCACACCAGACAACTTTTGCGCTTATTGCGCATGTATCCAACAAACGAACAGAACAATTTTCTTGCCTATCTTGATGGCATGCTGGTGGGATATGCCGCACTGAGTGAGTATGGCACGGATGAACGAGACCTGCTGGCCGTCGTTCATCCACAGCATCGCCGTCAAGGCATTTTTCGCACGCTGTTCAACGCAGTTGCTATAGCATGTCAGCATCGCCAGATCGAACGTGTTGTGTTGCCATGCGAACACCATGCGCAGGCGGCTCTTGCATGTATGGCAGCTCTCGCCATCCCTTTCTTTTATGCTGAACATGCCATGACACTAGGTGAATTCAGAGAGCGGCCCTCATTAGGCATACCAATCGTACTACAAGCGGCAAATACCAATGATGCCGCGCTAATTAGCACGCTTATGGCAGACGGTAGTATGCCCTTAGAGGCTATCCAAGAACTGGTGACACACTCTCAGCAAAAACCCAATGAATGCTTTTATCTGGGCGTACTAGATCATAAGCCAATAGGGACACTACGCTTGATACAGATGGAAGAGCGCGTCGGTATCTATAGTTTCGTCATGCATCCCACCTATCGAGGGCATGGCTATGGACGTCAGATGTTGCAAGAAGCCATTCACCTCGCACGGCAGCAGGAACACCAGGAGATTACGCTAGAGGTTGATGTCACAAATACCAATGCCATCGGCTTATACCGCTCCAGCGGATTTGAAATCACCACGACCTACGATTATTACGTGTACGAACTACCTGCCAACCCATAGGGAAAAGAAATGAGGGTGTGCTTTTGTAGCCACCCTCTCAGTATGGTAGACACTGGCGTGCAGGGAAGAAACTAATTGGTCACAGTAAAATGCTCTACCTGGGCAAGCTGTGCGTCACTACAATCTTGTTGAATACACCAGTAGAGCGCAAATGCACCATTCCCTGTCTGCTGATATGGCAACGAGAAGTAGCCAAAGTTATGCGACGCCACATGATGAAACTCTTTTCTAAAGATTGAGCCGCCATTGAGATACCATTTGCCCATGATATAACCATCATTACCATGCGAGTTAATCGTAAAGGTAATATAGACCGTTTGCCCTATCGTAAAAGTTGAGGTCACATTGGTCGGAGCATAATTGCTATCAACCGCGCTAGACATTTGCACAGAAGAGAGGATAGCAACAGCAGACGCGACAACAGCGGTATCGGGTGGCACACTACCGAGCGCAGTTGCAGTCGCAGTCGCAGTCGCTGAAATGGTGTGCGCCCCCAGAGCAGCAAGACCGTAAAAGCCGGCGCAGCTAAGCACCAGTAAGAGTGCCAGAATACCGACAATCAGACCAATCAGCCTTCCCCGGCTACGTTTTTTCGGCGTGCTGGGAAACGGCACGGGCGGAGATGGTACGGAGGTGCCCGGCGACTCTGGCATAGGTGCAGTTCCATAGCTATAACCTGGCATACCATAGGGATGAGAGACACTGTTATTACTGCCATAGTGTGTTGGCGGCAGAGAAGCCTGATACGGGGTCTGCGAGACCGGTGGCATGCTGTACGGGTCCGAAGGCAGAGGCGGTACAGCACTATATGGGTCTGAGGGGAATGGCACGAATTGTGGTGGGGGAGGTGTCTGCGATGCTAATATCGTCTGGTCATCTGCACCTGTCTCTGGAGTTCCATCAGGGCGCGTAGCAATAACAAGAGTTCCGCAATGAGAACAAAAAGCGGTTCCGGGGGACAAGATAGTCCCACAGGTACGACATTGCATAAAAAACCTCCTATGAAAAGTCACAGAGTATGCGAGATTGAATAGTATGTATGCGTTTGCATGCTGTTGTGAAGAGCAGAACAGTATGGCATTATACGGCTCTGCTCATTATACCCCTCAGCAAGAGGATACCGCTATATGGTTGACAAGAGCCGACAAACTCACGCCGTAACGGTGAAATTGACACGCTGGCCTAAAAGCTTACTGGGGTCTGAACAGGATGCATGTCCACTCCAATAAATCTCGACATAGCCCGCGCCTGGATTGGCAACTTTGGCATAGGAGTAGGCGAGCGTTGCGCTTGTGCCGACGGGAAACGCATATAGGCTAAATTGCTGGCTATTGATATACCAGAGCAGGCAAACACCACCACTATTGCCATTAGGATGAACCTGAAAAGTGACATAAATGCGTTGGTTGACGGCAAAAGAGGTTGCGGGGGTCGTTGTTTGAGCAGTCGCCGTATTGACAGCACTGGCCATTTGCCCATTGTCGATATATTGCTGACCCGGGAAGGTGGGCGTTGGCGTTACCGCAGGAGAGAGAGAGGTAATCGATGTTGGCGTGACAAGGTGTTTCACCTGTTGCGTGGTTTGTGCAGCGGTAGTAGGGCGCACAAGACCAAGCGATATCACATAGACAAAAACAAGGATGAGCGCGCCAGCAACCAGAAAGAGACC
>DAICZM010000382.1 GCA_027311145.1 Ktedonobacterales bacterium | reverse complement strand
GCACACAATAGCTTGCAGAGAGAGAGGGCTTACGCTCCCTCTCTCTCTGCAATACAGGCAGACAAGTTATAAACCAACCAGGAAGAGACCGCGCGCCATTGCCTCACCCGCCAGGGAACAAACGACCACGAGGTAAAGCATACCTGTCGCAGACTGAAATGAGCGATCACGAATCAGTTTCCAGGACAGACCCCCTAGCACGAGTGGTAGCACAAAACTAACCAGGATACGCACCCAGCCAATCGCATCAGTACTAAGCGGAGCAACCAATGCCGTCCCTGCAACATTTGTTTGTGGATGCGTCCCCGGCGTGGCAGCCGAAAGCGATGGCACAACCGATGAAACTGTCGTTCCCACATTCGGTGAAACGGCATGCACGGTGGTGGGACCAGCGGCCAATGCGAAAGCCAGTTGGGCCATCACGCCAACCAAAACCAGTGTTGTCGCAAATTGCAGTGGTTTTTCCGAGAGAGCGGGTGTTACCAGATACCAATGACCAAGCCACATCGCTGTCATCACGCCACCCAGGGCGAGGGAAGCGGCGAAGAAACTGGCGACAGTAAACACCCCCCCCAGATTGGCAGAAGCCAGCGGACGGTAGATCATCGCTATCACCAAAAGGGTGACCAGACCAGCGAGCAGACAGAGTGCCCCAAAGAGAATACGTACCATACGCATGCCCGTTGGGCGTGGCAGTGGTTTTTCCACAGCCGCCTCTAGTGTGGCCGTTTCTGTTGCCTGTTTGCCATCCCCATCCACACCCGCTTTGCGATCAAGCCAAAGCAAGAGGTTATAGGGAATCATCAACAAGAAGAAAAGGAGGAGTGGTAACGCGAGATACGGTGTCCAGGCACTATCGAGCTGGCCAAAGGTATTGAGCAATTGAGGTGTAGAGAAGTTTTGCTGGAGCAGATAAGTCAGACCCGTCAGAGCCAGATAAATCAAGGCATACGAGACCAAAAAGCCCCGCTTGACTTCATTACGCCAGTCGAGCAGGACGAGAACGGCAAATGAACCTATCGACAATTCCGTCATAACAATAAACAAAACGAGTGGGAGGGTTACTAACATAGTGGCTTTGTGTCCTTCAGTTGCATCTTTCAAAATAAAAATGAGTGATACGCGCTCTCTGCGACTACCCTAAAGATTATACATCTCCTTGTCGAGGGGGGCAAACACGAATGGATTTCAAGACAAGTGCAATGTCAGGCCGCAATGGAGTATCTGGTCAGATCAAGAGAAGAGTGAAATTTTTCTTGACGGCATAGCGCATATCTGCTAGACTACACAAGGGTCGTAGAAATGAAGAGAGAGTCTATGCCACGCTGTCCGAATCCACGCTGTCAGGCCGATTATCCACCTGACACCATCCAATGTACCAACCCATTCTGCCAGTGTCTTCTACCCGAGGCGATTATCGCGGGACGCTATCGCATCGAGACGTTGATAGGCATGGGTGGCATGGGATCGGTCTACCGTGTCAGCGATACCTTTGAAACGATGCAGGTCGCCCTTAAGACGCTCTCCCTGGCCAGTAACCCCGACCGCGCTACGGCAGTCGAGCGATTTCGGCGTGAAGCCCGTTATGCACATCAGCTACACCATGAGAATATTGTGTCCGTCCTCAACTTTGGGCAGGATGGCGCATTGCTCTACTTGGTCATGCCACTTATCACAGGCGGCACACTGCGCAATCTCCTTAAGAACGAACATATCCTACCGCTCGCGCAGACGCGACGCTATCTCAACGATCTGGCAAAAGCCATTGACGCGATTCATAAACACCCACAGCAGATTGTTCACCGCGACATCAAGCCTTCAAACCTGTTAATTCACCAGGATGATGGGCGTTTGGTCGTCACCGATTTTGGCATTTCGCGGGCGATGCAGCACGAAAAACCGCTGACGCAGCGCGGGATGGCACTTGGCACAGAACACTATACTGCTCCTGAGCAAGAGCAGGGTAAGGCACAACCCGCTAGCGATATCTATGCCATGGGCGTTGTAGTCTATCAGATGCTGACGGGCCTATTGCCTTATCAGGCACTGGTGAAAAGCCGGGGCATCGCTATTCCGGGGCCAAGCACACTGAACGCTTCACTTCCCTTAGCCATTGACGAGATCGTTCTCAAGGCGATGGCTCTCGACCCAGCCCATCGCTATCACTCGGCCGGAGCCTTTGCTGACGCGCTCAATGCTGCGTTTGATAGCGCAGATGAGATAGCAGCGATGCCAACCATTGCGGAAACGATAATAGCAAACAGTATGGCAAATGTGGTGATACGAACGGTTATCCCGGAAAGCCCGTGCGGCCTCTGTGGGCACGAAAATCGCAGTGGCTCTCATTTTTGTCGCGCTTGTGGCAATACCCTGGATGAGACTTCACCGCTCGTGACTGATATGTGCCAGATCGGTTATCTCAGCGATAGGGGCAAACAAGGTGGAGAGAATGAGGATATGCTACTCGTTGTACAAGGCCTCTGCACTAACTTGATGCCACCACCACGCCCATTTAGTCTGTTTGCGGTTGCTGATGGTTTACGTAGTTCACAGGACAAAGCAACACGTGGACACGAAGCAAGCCGCCTGGCAGTTGAGACCATCGCTGATGTGCTAGTCCCATTGCTCAACGCTCCATCGCACTCCTATTCGCGTGTCACACCACATCACAATGCGATGTCCAATCCAGCAAGCCCCATCTCAGCAAACAAACATGCCCGGCTCGCAATACCACCAGATAGTATTCTGGAACGCTGGCTTGGTGATAGCACGCGGCAGGCCAATCAGGTTATCTACCATTGCAATGCTGATTATGAGACGCAGATGGCAAGTACACTGACAGCCGCGCTCCTCTATAAGCATCACCTCTATGTCACCAGTGTGGGTGATAGTCGTGCGTACCACTATAGCAGCCGTCATGGTTTACGACGTATTAGCAACGATCATACGTTGGCGGCGCAGCTTGTCGAAGCCAAACTGCTGCAACCTGAAGAAGTGTATACGAGTGCGAAACGCAATCAACTGTATCGCACATTGGGCAAAGCCTATACAGTTCCTATTGATACCTTCCACCTTGAGGTCGAACCAGACGAGCTGATACTCCTCTGCACTGATGGTCTCTGGCATATGCTGCGCGACGAGCGGATCACGCAGTTACTCACGCAGAGTAGCGACCCTCAACAGCAAGCAAAACTACTGGTAGAAGCGGCCAATCATGCAGGAGGAGAGGGCAATATCAGCGCAATTGTTGCCCACGTGCAATAAAACGCAAAGCAACGTCAAGCGAGTGGCAGGCGCACAGTAAAGGTTGACCCTTTGCCGGGTAAGCTCTCAACAGCAATCGTGCCATGATGAGCCCGAATAATCCAATCGACAATAGCCAGACCCAGACCACTCCCACCGGCGGCACGTGAACGGGCGGGATCAGCACGATAGAAACGCTCAAAGATATGCTCTTTATCTTTAGGAGAGATGCCAATCCCCGTATCATTGACGGAGAGACACGCCCACTCCTGCTGCGACCGTAAAGAAAGCGTGATACGCCCGCCAGGGTTCGTATAGGTGATGGCATTGTCTACCAGGCTCATAATGACCTGTATCAGGCGTGCCGCATCACCAGTAACGGTGACCTCTTGCAGTGGGCCTGTACACAAAGCGAGCTGACGCTCTGCGGCCAGCGGCTCCATGCTCTCGACGACATCAGCGGTCAGGAGATCAAGCCGCACTTCATCTGCGTCGAAATGCACCTGGCTTTCATCGGCCCGCGCTAATGTCAACAAACTGCTGATTAGCTGACCAAGCCGCTCCGCTTCTGCATTGACATCTTGCAATACTTTGACATACTCTTCCGGCTCGGACGGTAGTGAGAGTGCCACATCCGTGATACTACGAATCACCGCAACGGGTGTGCGCAACTCATGTGAGGCATCAGCAACAAAGCGATGTTGTTGCGCGAAGGAAAATTCTAGACGTTCAATCATCTGGTTAAAAATGGTCGCCAGCTCGCGCACCTCATCATGCGCACGTGGTACGGACACCCGCCGATGCAAGTCGGTTGCCTCAATTTCACGTGCCGTATAGGCCAAAAGATGAATAGGACGAAATGCACGTCCTGCTAGCCAGTAACAGAGGGCAGCACTGAACAGCAAAACGATAGGCGTAGATAGTGCTAAGGCGAGAGTAATATCCTGGAGGCGGTTTTTCAGGTCTGAAAGCGATTGACCGACCTGGACAACACCAAAAAGCTGTGTTCTATCGAGCAGCATTGTACTATACAAGCGTATTTCTTGCCCATCAGTGCCAATAAGTGTCCCACGCCAGGGTTGGCTATGTAGTGGGTCGGTCACACTCACGCTAGGAGGTTTCAATGTCGCGAAGGCCGTGGTGCTATAGACGACCTTGCCAGAAGCGTCAAAAATGCGGATAAATGTGCTGCTTTGGTACGAGACACCTTGCGTCTGGTTAGGATTATCAGCCGATACGTCTGAAGAATCACTGTCAAAAGAGTCAATCAAGGCCGCTGTTGCGTTAAGCTCTGGTAATTCGTGGACGATATTTTCCACGACAAGCTGTCCATTTTGCTTCGTGATGCCTTCAGCAATCTGCTGTGAGCGCATTTGCAAGGCAGTATCCAGGCTCGTGCTTAACGATGATTGTAAAGAGGAGTAGACGGCTACTACAAACAGTAGCAGCAGGACAGCTGAAACCCCTGTATACCAGAGTGTCAATTGCATGCGAATACCGGGTGGCGCAATAGGCACACCTCTTTTCAGATACTTCATTACGTCACGCTGGTTCCTTGAGCTGGTAGCCTGAGCCACGCACAGTAT
>DAICZM010000381.1 GCA_027311145.1 Ktedonobacterales bacterium | reverse complement strand
GGTTTGCAGGGTATAGCCGCGCCCACTGGAGAAGTAGAGCGTATTATCAGAAGTTGTCTGGTCGGATATTTTTTGTCCACCCGATGATGCAACTGAGGCGAGCTTGGTGGTATTCCCCAGGAGCAGAAAAGTAATACGTGCCAGTGCCTCATTAGCAGTTGTGGTAATCGACAATGGAAGACCGTTTAAGGTTGCCGAGAATAGACTGGGGTGAATGCGCACTAACAGGTCGGTATAATGTTCGGCAAGCACGGCAAAGCTGGTGTTATCAACCATTTTGATTGCACTGGCTTTGTGGGCCTGGAGAGCTGTTTCCGTTGTAAGAAATTCGTCATCTCGCCCTGGTGGTGTGAAACCTAGCAGGACGACTGAAATGCCATGACTTTCTAGTGTATCGACCTCACATAACCATTGTTGGTTAAGTGGAGCACCGCAACCTGCATTAGGATCGCCAGAGAGAGCAAGCGAGTCGGTAATAATGATGACATATTTGCGATGTCCAGCCGGTGAGGCTTTAAGGGCTGTGTCGGCTGCCTGGAGAGCTGGTGTAAAGTAGGCGGTTGAATTCATATCAACTCCGCCTGCCTGGATGCTTTGGATGGCTGTTTTAATTTGTGTGCGACCACCAATAACAGGTTGCAATGGAAGTATTGGAGGGGGATTGGGTGTAGATGAACTCGTAATTTTGACCAAACCAATCTCGTCCCCCAGCGGCGCGAGGTCCACAAAAAGTTGAGCCGCATCAAAGCGATAGCCCGGCATATCGTGATCGTGTATATGATTGACATTATCCATGACGAGTACCGTATCTGCGTAGGATGCACTGGCTAACTGTTGTATATTGTTGGCGTGCGCAACCGAAGAAGAAGCGTTGGTAAAATACATGATGCCCGTGATAAACATAAAAATTGTTATAGCGACGAGAGAAAAATACCCAAAAAAGTTCCTGATGGCATGACGTGCTGTGCAAAAAGGCATGCCATTATGTCGGCTGACTGTGTGTCGTCTTATGACCATAGATGATGCACAACCTCTCTGTCTGCTATTAGAACCTGAGAACGCAAACGCGTTGTTCTTTGACGAAAAAGCAAATAGTATCTATCAAGAAAAGACGTTCATTTGGGATGGAAAAAAACAAATTGCATTGAAAACAGTTTCTATATCAGAATCAGTAACCAAGTCTTTGCAAAATTATAATACGTCTAGCTGATCTACGCAAGGCTTTTATGCGAGAGTATTGCACTAAAAGCATACGGCTTTTAGCAAAACTGCCTTGACACAATAAGTGGAGTATGCTATGTTACTTTTGTGGGAAAGATATCTATCAAAGATAGTCTTTTAATGTTAGCACAACGTTGTTGAATGGCTGTCAACATACGTGGGTCGTGCTTCTAGTGCTGATGATGGCTTGCTGCTAATAGCTAAGAGGAGCGTCTTATGTCATCAACGTCGCTACTGATTATCGGTATTTTTGTCGTAGTTGGTATTGTGGTGGCGGCGGTTTCGTTGCGTGGCACTATGACAAAGCGTTCTTCCATTTCCTCATCCTTACCAACAACGCAACCACCACCTGCACAGCGTACCTCCATGTCATTACCTATTCCATACAGAATCGATTCAGGTGTGCCATCGCCTGGTTTTACACCTTCGGGTTTGGTGATACAGGGAACAATGCGCCCAAGCACTGAAAGAATGCAAAGCGTGCGCAATGCTCCTCCCGAAATTGTTGCGGGGCGTCCAATTTCGCCGTCTATTTCTCCAGTAGTGATTACGCCTGGGATGATACGTTCTAGTGGTCCAATGCCAACGCAGTCTGAAGTGGGTCAGCAAACGATGGATATTGGTGCAATAGCCGATAGCCATCCTCCTGAATGGGGGATTGAAATTGATTGTCCGCCAGTATGGATTAAGCGTAGTCAGAAAATTTGCATTCTCTGTCGAGATTCTATTCGCACAAGTTATAGCAAGACAGGCTGGGCACGCTGTCGACAGACGGAAAAACTTGTACATGGGCATTGTTATATAGGCGGTATAGGCGGGCGAGGATCATCGCCGAATTGGTGCGCGATTTGTAATGGTACTTGTCAGAGTAATCAACCAATGGAGATTATTGGTCGGCAGCTGTAGATGTATAAACAAAAGTGTACCTGAGTAGCGGAGTGTGCGCATGGAAATGAAAACAGGACACATGAGGCGGATGGGGGAGGCACATGAGAGCCTGACAGATCGCCAGGAACGGTTACTGGGATGGCGGCAGGAGCGAATGGAACAGGCGCGGGTACTTATCTTAGGAGCTGGTGCGTTAGGCAATGAGGTTGCCAAAAACTTGGCATTGATGGGCGTGGGTTATATGATGGTAGCGGATATGGACGAGGTAAGTTGGAGCAATCTGAGCCGGGCCGTCTTTTTTCGGCGCAGCGATGCGCGCAAGAAACGATTGAAGGCAGACCTGGTCGCAGGGCGAGCGCGAGCGATGAATGTCGCAGACCGTGCGTACACACAAGTCTTTCATGGCGATATTGTCTGGCAATTAGGGGGCGGTGTATTTCGGCGTGTGGATGTCGTCCTAGGATGTCTGGATAATGTCGAAGCACGCCTGCATGCAAACACCTTGTGCATCTATACAGAAACACCCTATATCGATGGTGGTATTGCTGGATTGGCGGGGAATGTGACAGCAGTTAACCCACCATATACAGCATGTTGGGCATGTACGACATCGGCAGCGGAGCGCAATGCGGCCCGTTCGCGTTATGATTCATGTTCACTCGTTATGCGGCGTGACCTGGCCGCAGGCCGTTTGCCGACAGTGCAGGTGGCTTCAAGCATCATCGCAGGTTTTCAAACCCAAGAGGCGGTCAAAGTAATCCAGCGGCGGCCCTGGGCAGCTGGTACATTGTTGATGTATACAGCGAATGGAGCGCGCCCAGATGTGGATATTGTGACGATCTCGCGTAGCCCTGAATGTTGGTGTAGCGAGGCGAAGACGTTTGAAACCATTGTCGAATTACCGTTGCAGGCCGCTGAGCATACTTTGCGTGATGTATGCAGTGCCCTGGCAGCGCGAGGATATGACAACGTGCAGGTAATGTTTCCTGGACGCTTTATCACAACCAGAATCTGTATGGCGTGTCACTATCGCGATGAGATGATGTGTCCAGTATTTACTCTCGATACACAGGCGTTGAGTTGTCGGCAGTGTGGAGCGTATGCCGACCAGATCGAGTTGGAATATGTCGAAACAACACGCCCCGAAGCGTTTGTGGATTTGGAGCAGGGCATGCAGGTGCGCGAGCGACTATTTACCCTGACGTTGGCACAGCTTGGCTTTCCGCCACTTGCGCTACTCTCCTTCTCAGCGGGTGGGCAGGATGAGAGTTTTGCGTATGTGGCGGAGCTATCGGCTGACGCATTACAGGTGATGGGGAGCGCAGAATATACGAGTGTGTGCAAACGCACTGGGGAGGTGCGCTAATCATGAATATCAGATTTATCGGTGAAGATGGCTCGGAACTGCGATGTGAGGTTGAGCCAACTGCATCCGGTGAGGCGGTGCTTCAGCAATTAATCAATGAGCGATTTATTCCAGCCTTGCAAAATGAGCAGCATGTCTATACATTGACCTCCGTCGTATTTGATGAAGAGAGCCAGCCTTTTGATGTCTTTGCGTTGATAGACCGCTATCCTATTCCGACGACATGGACATTTGCTGCGGCAGGAGTGCGAGATGATGACGATATTCTAATACGCCTTGCGTATCTTGATGCGCAAGAATAGCGTCAGCGCGAGCAAACTTTGAATGCAGACTGTTTGTAGATAAGGCGTTATTTAACGAGTATTTGGCAGTAAGGAGTTGTGTGCAATGGCAATGATCGACGTAACCTTTATCAATGTGGATGATAATACTGAGATGGATGCGCGCGTGGAGGATGGCTGGAATGCCGAACAAGTTGTTGAGGCATTGGTCGATAATAACTTTCTCCCACGTATTACAGACGCAAGCCGCTACTATTCGCTTGCAATTAAAGGGCGTAGTACGATTGCGTCTGGCCAAACGTTGGTAGCGGCGGGTGTACAACAGAATGATCGTATTCGTGTCTCATTAACCCAGCGTGGTGGTAGCAAAGGAATGTAAACATGAACGAGAAAGAGTTCGTTCATAATCGTCGTCTGCGGAGTGACTACGAGGCGATGAAACGCCTAAAGGGTGATATGGTTGCCTGGAAGGTTGTATCGCAAGGCAAGATGCCGCCGGATAAATACCAGGTGACCTTTACTATTCGCGCAATGACCACCGCGGGAGAGGCGCGGAGCCATGTTGTCGAGATTGATTGCTCTTCCCTGGAGTATCCCAAGGCTCGGCCTGCTTTGAAGTTTATTACCAACGCAGTCAAGCATCCTCATGTGTTTAATGGTGGGGTGATTTGTATTGGAGGGTTTCCGCTTGGGGAGTCGCTGGCAGAGTTATGTATTCGTATGTGCCGAATGCTCCAGTACGATCCAGAGGTCATTGATGCACATAGTATTGCAACAGCAGAGTATTACACGTGGTATCTGCAAAACCGTTCACAATTACCGATGGATACGTCACCGCTGCCAACGCTTGGCGAGGGCATTGAACTAGGCCAGATTCGCAAAAGTGCGGCGGAAGGCTCGCCAGGAGGAATGCAGATAAAAAATATTCGTCGGCCTGGTTCGCCTACTTGATAAGGAGTATACAGAAGGAAAACGGATATGGAGTCTGATGACACAGCACAGCGTACTACACGCATTCATTTAGATCGTCAACGAGTAAAAGAATTAGCCAGGCTCAACGAACGATTGATAGGTGTAGTAGAAGAGAATAAT
>DAICZM010000380.1 GCA_027311145.1 Ktedonobacterales bacterium | reverse complement strand
CTGATAAGGAGCGCAAGACATATGGGTCAGTTTGTCGGCATTGATCTGGGAACGACCTATTCGGTCGTCGCATATATTAACGCGCAGGGCAGACCTGAAGTCATCCCAAATGAGCATGGCAAAGCCATCACACCATCCGTCGTCTACTTTAGTGGACATGGCCCAATTGTCGGCGATGAGGCAAAAGAGCGGCAGGCGGCAGGCGAAGAAAGCGTAGCGTCCTTCTTCAAACGCAGCATGGGCGATACACAATTTTTGCTCTCTTTTTATGGACATGACTATACGCCAATTGACCTCTCTGCCCTGGTCCTCAACTATCTAAAGACACAGGCCGAACAATTTTTGCGCACCGCTGTCACTGACGCCGTCATTACCGTTCCAGCCTATTTCACTCATCGTGAGCGTAGTGCCACGCTGGAAGCAGGCAAAAAGGCCGGCCTGAATGTCCTCAAGATTATCAGCGAACCGACCGCTGCCGCCCTGGCGTATGGCTTGCGCCCCACACAACGCGAGCAGCGCGTTCTCGTCTATGATCTGGGCGGTGGAACCTTCGATATCTCGCTCGTCTCTATTAGTGCAAGCGAGCTAACCGTCCTTGCGACCGATGGCGATCACAACCTGGGTGGCAAGGATTGGGATGATCGCCTGCTCGTCCATCTCGCCACGCTGTTCGAGGCCGAATATGGCATTGAACTACTCGGTGATGATATCAACGAACTCCACATTCAGGCTGAACAACTCAAGCGCACACTTTCGGCCCGTCAAAGTGCGGATATGCGCGTCCAGGCTGCCGGTCAAGTAGGAAACTACACCGTGACACGCGCCCAGTTCGAAGACCTCACCCGCGACCTGATGGAACGCACACAACGCCTGACAGAAAGTGTGCTGGCGGAGAAACATCTCACGTGGCGCGATCTGGATGGCGTCTTGCCCGTTGGCGGTTCCACGCGCATGCCGATGGTCACAGACTATATCACGCGCATGTCCAGCAAAGCACCGATGAGCGGCGTCAATCCCGATGAAGCGGTTGGACTGGGAGCCGCGATTCAAGCCGCGATGGAGATAGAACAGAGCCACAACGCCCCTAAACTGATGCTTGCTGGGCGCAAAAAAACTACCGATGTGATTGCGCATAGCCTGGGGATGATTGCCGAGAATACCGACCGCTCGCGTTATGTCAATAGTATCTTAATTACAAAAAATCTAGCCATTCCCGCTGCGCAAACACGCCCTTATACGATGCCTCTGCGCAAACGCGGCAACACGCGCCTGGAAGTATTTCTAACGCAAGGCGAACACGACAATCCGCAATATTGCACCTATCTCGGCTGCTACGTCTTTAGCAATTTCCCATCCATTGCAGACAAAATTGCCGTGCTAGATATCACCTACCAATATGACAAAAACGGTGTAGTCAACGTCTCCGCAGTCGAACGCTCGACAGGCCAGCCATTGACATTAAATATTGAACCAGTGCCGCCCGATGTGCCGGCACGCTTTGAAGAACGCCCAACAGATCAGAAGACACGCGAACCATTAACAGTCTATCTCGTCATTGACACCTCAGGAAGCATGTCTGGCACGCCACTAACTGAGGCACAGCGCGCCGCAGAACGCTTTGTCAACGAGTGTGATCTCTCCTCGACCTCCATTGGTCTGATCTCCTTCTCTAGTAGTGTCTCTGTGGAACAGCAAGCCACACAGAATGGGCGCAAGATTCAGAAAGCGATCCATAATCTGCACGCAGGCGGCGGCACATCGGGCGATTCGTTCCATACCCTTTATGGGTTGCTACATGGCGTCGAGGGTATTCGCTATGCCATCGTCCTAACTGACGGACAATGGTCTGGACAACAGGCGGCAATCGCCAAAGCGAAGGAATGTCACGAGGATGGCATCGAAGTTGTCGCCATCGGCTTTGGCGGAGCAGACCACCATTTCCTGGAACAAATCGCCTCTTCCTCAGAACAAAGTTTTCTGACCGATATGAGCCGTTTAACAGAGGCATTCAGCACCATTGCCCGCGAACTCACTGAAGGGGCTGGCGAGAAACGCGCTGGCAGCAAATTACGTTTGATGCGTTAGTAGAGAGGGCAGGAACGCACTCATGGCAGACACACAAAGCAATTTCTTTATCCTGTTGGACATCAATCCCGATGAACAGTGGGACGATCTTAAAATCAAAGAAGTAATTCAGAGAAAACGTCAGGAATGGACAAAACAGAGTCAGCATCCAACCAAAGGGGCCGTTGCACGCCAAAGCCTTCAAAAAATACCGGAGATCGAACGTGTCATGCTTGATCCAGCACAGCGCGAAACACAAGCGAAAGCAGCTCGTGAGGCATTAAAGGCTGGCAAACAAGCCATCCTCGAACGCTTCGAGAAAGACTTGGCCTACATCAACGTCAAGGATACTATCACGCAAAGCGAGTTAGATAAGCTAATCAAAGATTACAAAGATGTTCTTCCTGAAAGCGAGATTCGTAAGCGTGTCAAACCCAGACTGGTTGCAGACCCAATGGCTACGGCGGCCACGACAACGTTAACGCAACAGCTAGACCCATCACTCTTTAAAACTATTGCCGAGCGACTAGCCTTTCTCCATCTCGCAAGCTTGTATGATTTGCTTGGCATTGGTGATAAAGTCGCAACGTCACTTCTGAAAGATAAGGCCCGCGAACTTTATGACGAAATGAACAAGCGGCCAAAAGAGGAGGTGGTTTCGGCTAAGAGCGAGCTGGCAGGCCATGCCATCAATATTTTCCAATCCGACGAGATGCGCAAACGCTACGATGAGAGCCGCAGACAAAGTACGCTTACACAACTACTCAATGAGTTAGCCGAGAATGTGCAACGCGCAGGCAACAACGAGGTGCATGAAAAACAGGTTGCCCTCTTTCTCGAAACGGCCCGTAAAGCGGGTTGGAGCAATGATGAGGCCCAAGCCCGCCTGAATGACTATGCTCGCCAACGCAAATGGTCCTTACGCATTCCTGTTTTTGACCAGAGTGTTCAGGAGCAGCAACGCTGTGGCTACTGCAACGAACTCAACGAGAAGGGACGCAATTTCTGTCGCTCCTGTAACCGCGAACTTTCGATCAATTGTCCCAACTGTGGACGGCGTGCCGTCTCGGACGAAATCGGTTGTGGAGCGTGTGGCTTCCCGATTGGCAACCGCTATTATGTCGATGAACTGCTGACGCGCCTACCACTCGCGCAAGATGTGCAACAAGCGCAGACACTCCTGCGCGAAGCAGAACAGGTGTGGCGTCCCAATAAACCCGATGCGCGGGCACAACACATTGCGCAGCTCAAACAAGAGGTTGAGCGCAAGTTACAAGAGCAGCGGCAACTTCTTGTTGAGTTGCAGCGACTCATGCAGCAGAAGCAGTTTTTTGCCGCCCGCCAGTACCTGATTACAAACGCCGCTCACCTGGTAAATGCGGACCAGCATCAGCGTACCGTGAGTGCTACCATTGCGCAGGCACAAGACCTGCTCAAACGCGCTCAGGTGCGCACGCTGGGACGTGAAGAGCGCGTGGACCTCTGCCGTCAAGCTCTTCGTCTCTGCGCAGACTACAAGGATGCACGCGACTTGCTCAGCACGATGCCACCAGACGCACCGCACAATTTGCGCGCCCGCATTGGTGGCATGCTTGTCAGTCTGGCCTGGGATGCATCGCCGACACCTGCCACCAGCTATCGCATTGTACGCAAAAGTGGTGCGCAACTCGTTTCAGCCGCCGATGGCACAACGCTAGCCACTAGCGCGGGCTGCGTCTATGACGACACCACGCCGGAGATTGGCGTACCACTTTACTATGCAATCTACGCCGAGTGCGAAGGCGTGATCTCACTACAAGGCGCACTCTTGAACGCACCGCTGCTGCTCATCGACGACGTGCAACAAGAAACCGCCGAGGTCAATGATCGCCAGATTCGCTTGACATGGCAACTGCCCGCACACACGCAAAACGTGATCGTCGTGCGCAAAGAACGCGAGCGGCCCCGCTCTAGCAGCGATGGGCAAGTGATACCACTGCTCAGTATGACGCAGGTCATAGATCGCGATGTTGCGAATGAGCATGTGTATTACTACGGCGTGTATTGCCAGTTTAGAGACCAACAAGGACGCCTCATCACCTCACCCGGCAAAATTCTCCAGGCTGTGCCTGAACAACCACCAGAGGCCATCACACAACTGGATATCGCCAGCACAAAAACAGATAAGGGCTATCTGGTTGAACTACGCTGGGCCAAGCCGGCAAAGGGCAAGGTTGCTATCCTCAAATCAGAGCAACTTCCCACCTGCAAGGTTGGCGAAGTATTGCCTGTATCGCAACTCGGTCACTATGGCAAACTACTGGAAGGGCAGGCCGATAGACTGACTGACCCGTGGACAACATCAGGGATCGGCTACTACACGCCCATCGTCCTATTTGGCAGTATGGCCTACATTGGAGCCACGCAACGCTTTACCAGTCTCGACGATGTGAGTGATTTGCGCTGCGAAATGCTCGGCGTTGCCCTACGCTTACTCTGGAAATGGCCAGCGGGATGTCAAGAAACCATTATCGCTTATAGCAACGAACGCTGGCCACGCCCCGGCGAAACCGGCTTGGTCACACAACGCCTGACACGCGCCCAATACGAAAGTAGAGGCCACTTCGATATCACGGGTATTAGTGAGCGTGACTACTATATCGTAGTTGCGGCAATCGTTCGTCAGGGCAATGAGGAACTGATTGGCAGTGGGGCACGTGTACAAGCTCGTCTAATGAGCAAAATCTCCATTACTTATGAGATTAAACAGGCTCGTTTCGGGCGCAAACGGCGCACCTTACATATC
>DAICZM010000037.1:8840-17755 GCA_027311145.1 Ktedonobacterales bacterium | reverse complement strand
TGTATCTCAACTCTGAAGTAGTGACTTTACCTGCTTTTATAGAGAGCCTTTTAGCCCTTGGTTCGTGGCACGTGGGCATTTTATCTGCTGCCTTCAGGTGTTACAATGTCAGCGGAAACGCAAACTTTTCGAGGAATGAAATAACAAAGGAAATAAACTGATATGAGTGAACGGATTGGTTTTATTGGTTTAGGGCATATGGGCAGTGCAATGGCGGGCAGTCTGCTCAAAGCTGGCTATAGCATGATTGCCTATAATAGGACAGCAGCAAAGATTGAGCCATTGCTGGCGCAAGGAGCATCGCAGGCAAGCCAACCGGCTGAAGTGGTCACGCCAGGAGGAATCGTCATCACAATGGTTGCACACGATAGGGCGTTGGAAACGATTGTCGCTGCCGATGGTTTTCTAGAGAAATTAGGTCAGAATGGTGTGCATCTCTCGATGAGTACTGTTTCGCCGGCAACTGCGCGTGCCATGAGTGAACTCCATGCTAAACATGGTAGTACCTACGTTGCCGCGCCAGTTTTTGGGAGACCTGATGCCGCTGCTCTGCAAAAGCTGGTCGTCTGCGTCGCGGGAGCATCTGCGGCAAAAGAGCGGGTGCAACCAATTTTACGCGCTTTGGGTCAGACCGTTTTTGATTTTGGCGAAGAGGCGGCGATGGCAAATGTCGTGAAGGTGTGCGGCAATTTTATGATTGCTGCTGCGATGGAAGCAATGGCGGAAGCGATGACGCTGGTGGAGAAAAATCAGATTGATCGCAGTGCATTTATTGACATGCTTAGCCAGACAATTTTTGCTGCTCCTATTTATCAGAACTATGGCAAGATGATTGCTGAGAAGCGTTATATGCCAGCAGGCTTTGAGCTGGTGTTAGGTTTAAAAGATATCAACCTTGTGTTAGATACGGCTGAGCAGTCCAAAGTGCCAATGCCGTTTGCCAGCTTGTTACATGATCGTTTCATGACAAACGTGGCGAAGGGGCGCGGTGATATCGACTGGTCAGGCATCGCACAGGGCATTTCCGAGGATGCGGGTTTGTAGCATGATCTGCATGGCAACTTGTCCTTGCGGCGCATGCCCAATGAGACGATGTATCTGATTTCCAATCGGGTATATAGGGGAATAGAAAAAGCGAGACGGCAACGATGCTTCCAGTAAGAATTGCGGGTTTGGGTTGGTATTTGCCAGAACAGCGCGTGACAAACGCGGACCTGGAGGCGCGCCTGGGCATTCCGGCGGCCTGGATTGAGCGTGTGACGGGCGTGCAGGAGCGGCGGTATTGCACGGATGAGACAGCAGCTCAGATGGGGGCGGCGGCGGCGCGGATGGCGTTAGCGATGGCCGGTATGCATGCACGTGATTTGGATCTCATTATTGGGGCATCGACTTCACCGCAGCAGGCGATTCCCTGTACTGCCGTATTTGTGCAACGCGAGTTGGATGCTCCTGAGGGCAAAAGCGCTTGCTTTGATCTCAACGCAACTTGCTTGAGTTTTCTATTCGCGCTACAAACAGCGGCCCATATGGTGGTGGCGGGAACATATCGCAACATCTTGATCTATAGTAGTGAGCAGGGGTCGCGTTCTCTCAATCCAGCGGAAGGCGAAAGTGCGGTCTTATTTGGTGATGCCGCCGCTGCCGCTATTATCACGCGCAGTCGTGCGGATGAAGCAAGCGCGCTCTGGCATACGCACTTCAGTACTTTTCATAGTGGGGCCGAGTTGACGCAGATTGTGGGTGGAGGCACGACGCACCACCCCAATGATCCCTTGACGACGCCAGAGATGAACCTCTTTCATATGAGTGGCCCGACTGTTTTCAAGCAGGCGTCTCTGCTCAGTGGTCCTTTTCTTGAGACATTTTTTGCTGAATTGGGCTGGCAACGGGCGAGCATTGATGCCGTTGTGCCACATCAGGCGAGCCGCCATGCTATTGAACTCCTTTCAGCGCGTCTGGGCTTTCGTCGCGAGCAGATTGTCTGGAATCTGGCGCAGCGTGGCAATTGTATCGCGGCTTCAATCCCACTGACTCTGGCAGAAGCGGTGTATAACGGGCGCATCCGGCGCGATGAGCGCGTTTTGCTCGTTGGCACAGGGGCGGGTTTGACACTCGGCGCAGTTGCACTGACGTTTTAGCGAGGAAAGCGAGCAGGGATATGCGTATGCTGGTAACGGGCGGAACGGGTTTTCTGGGACAGCATCTGGTCAGAAGTTTGCTAGCTCAGGGGCATACGGTTGCGCTGATGGGGCGCACAATGTCGCCAGTGCATGCTTTATTGGATGCTGGTGCAATCCCGCTCATGGTTGATTTGCGCGCTAGCGAGAGCGTGCAAGCTGCATGCCGTGGCATGGATGCGGTGTTGCATGTAGGGGCATTCTCAGCTCCCTGGGGACGGCGCGCCGATTTTTATGCGGTCAATGTTGGAGGTACGGAGGCAGTAATTGCGGGCTGTCTCAAACACCATGTGCGGCGTCTGCTCTATGTCTCCTCGCCGAGTGTTGTTTTTGATGGGCACGACCAGCATCATGTGCGTGAGGATGTGCCCTATCCACGCCGCTTTGCCTCAATCTACTCGTTAACTAAGAAACTTGGAGAAGACCGTGTGCGAGCCGCCATGCGTCAGGGTCTGGAGGCGGTGATTGTGCGCCCCAAAGCCATTTTTGGTCCTGGCGATCAAGCGTTGTTACCGCGCCTGATTGATGCAGCGAGGCGCGAACGTCTACCCCAAATCGGCGACGGACGCAATCTGGTGGACCTGACTTATGTGGAAAATGTGGTCCATGCATTGCATCTTGCGCTCTACGCTCCGGCTGCTGTTGGCAACGTCTATACGATCACGAACGATGAGCATGTGGCATTGTGGGAGATAATCGGGCGCGTGTTGCACCGACTTGGCCTGCCGACACGCCTACGCCGTGTCTCATTGCGTGTAGTCTTGTTGGCTGCCGCTTTGATGGAGGCACGCGCTGCCCTCACGCGCCAGGAACCTCTGCTTACACGCTATTCCGCAGCTATCCTTGCACGCACACAGACCTACGATATTCGCGCGGCGAAACGCGATCTGGGCTATGTGCCACTTGTGAGTGTTGAAGAAGGGATTGAGCGAACACTAAGAGCATTGGAAGGAAGTGTATGAAACAGGCTACTCCCGTTGTGCATTGTGAATTGCTCGACACGGGTTATTGTCTCGCATGGGAGCATCATGTCATCCAGGGTGGCGCGCATAGACGTCTGCAATGTCACTCGCTGGTTGCCTTGTTGCACCATCCTCAGCACGGTTGGCTGCTTTGGGATAGCGGCTATGCGCCACGTATGCTGGAGGCGACACAAGCCCTTCCCTTCTCGCTTTACCGTAGGGCAACCCCGCTTTTTCTGAGTCCTCAATTGGCGGTTTGTGCTCATCTACAACGGCGTGGCTTGACCCCGGCTATGATACGGCGCGTGATAATCTCGCATTTTCATGCCGATCATATTGCTGGGCTGCGAGATTTTCCCCAGGCTGAACTGATTGCTCTGCACAGTGCTTATGCCGATGTCGCGGCGCGGCGTGGTCTCCAGGCTGTGCGACGTGCTTTTATTCCAGCGTTGCTACCAGCCGATTTTCAGGAGCGTGCTACCTTGTTGCCCGCGTTTATGGGCGTTGCTCTGCCGGGCTTAGGTGCGACGCATGACCTTTTGGGTGATGGCTCTCTGCTGCTAGTCGCGTTGCCGGGGCATGCACGCGGGCAGATTGGGATGCTGGCACATACACAGCGTGGTGAATTGCTCTTTGCGGCTGATGGATGCTGGTTGACGCGCTCGCTGCGAGAACAACGCCCACCTAGTCGCGTGACTCATTTTTTCGTTGATGATGCACAAGCTATGCGGACTACGATTGAACATTTGCATACGTTTGCGCAGGCTCGCCCTGATGTGATGATTATTCCAAGCCATTGTCCCGAAATTTTTGCGCGCGAAGTGGAGCAGCAAGCATGATGATGCAGGAACTTCCTCTGATCGCAGGTCACTTTGTTGCAGCACGCTGGCGTGAGCGCATGTTGGATAGTATGGCTCTGGCTCATTATCAAGAGCAGCGGGCGCAACGTATTGTCGCCTATGTGGCACAACATGCACCATTTTATCGCGAACATTGGGCAGGTCACGATGTGCGTGCCTGGCGCACGTTGCCAACGGTTGATAAACAGGTGATGATGCAGCATTTTGACCGTTTTAATACGTGCGGCATCCAGCGTGATACGGCTATGCGTGTCGCGCTTGCGGCTGAGCAAAGCCGCGATTTCCGGCCAATTCTTACAGGTTTGACGGTTGGCCTCTCTTCTGGCACGTCGGGACATCGTGGCCTATTTCTAGTGAATCGTGCCGAACAGGCAGGGTGGGCAGGGACGATGCTTGCCCGTACTCTCCATGACCTACGCCCCCGTCGTCTGCGTGTGGCCTTCTTTTTGCGCTCAAATAGCAATCTTTATGAGCAGATCGGCGGTTTATTGCTACAATTTCGCTACTTTGATCTGATGCTGCCTTTAGCCGACGCTATTACGCAACTGAACCATTTCCGGCCACATATTGTGGTGGGGCCACCCTCGCTCCTGGCAATGTTGGCGCAAGCCCGGATCAGTGGAATGTTGCAGATTGGCCCGGAACGTCTGATCTCGGTTGCTGAAGTGTTGGAACCGCATGATCGCACCCAGCTTGAACAAGTTTTTGGCGTACCCGTCCATCAGATTTACCAGTGTACAGAAGGGTTACTGGCAATTAGTTGTCAACAGGGAGCATTGCACATTCAGGAGGACCTGGTGGTGTTGCAATGTGAGCCATTAGCTCAGCCCCCGTCTGAAGGCGATACAACTGAGGAACTGCGCGTGACGCCTGTGGTTACAGACCTATGGCGCACGACGCAACCGATCATCCGCTATCGCTTGAATGATGTTTTGCGTCTTGATGCGCGTCCTTGCCGGTGTGGTTCGGCCTTTCGCGTCATTCAAGCGATTGAGGGACGCTGTGATGATATCTGTTATTTTGAGCAGCGTACTGGTGGACTGCGTCCATTTTTCCCTGATACCTTGCGGCGTATGATTCTGCTGGCAGATGCATGTATTACAGACTATCAGGTCCTTCAGACACGTGTTGGGCAGATGGAAGTGTATCTAACCCTTGCGGCGGACGCAGACTGGGCAGCAGTAGAGGTGAGGGTGCAAGCTAGTATTGAGCAGATTTTGGCACACTATGACTGCTTAGCCGCCCATGTTACTATAGAGCAAGGTATACTCGCTTCTACGGTTGGCAGCAAACGAAGGCGTGTGCAATGTCGTGTTGTTGTCTAATCAGGTGACATGTTTGTCTGGCTCTGCGTTGGACAGACTAAAAAGAGAACAAAGGACGAACGAACGTCCGTCCTTTGTTCTCTTTTTAGTCTGCGCTAGCGTTTAGAATGCGCCAGAGCCGTTGGGAGTGCCGAGGCCGGTGGGGCCGTCATAGCCGGGTCCAGCGGTGCAGAGGTACGTTCCGCCACAGGAGCCATTGCTCCCACTGGTGACATCATAGAGGCTACTGCTGTGGCTGTAAGCATAGGATGCCCCGTTGAGATGGAGGCTTGCGGCATTGGCGGCCAGAGCGTAGACACTGGCGATGATTGGTGAGGCGACGCTCGTGCCACCAAAGACCAGCCAGCCTTTTAGCCCTTGGTATGCATAGCTGTCATAAACAGCGACGCCGGTGTTAGGGTCGGCAACGGCGGAGACATCGGCAATCGTGCGCTTGGCACAATCGGGGTCAGTCTGCCAGGTGGGCTTGCTAATATAGGCACTGCAACCACTGCCTGTCCCGTTCCATGCTGTTTCGCTCCAACCACGTGTGCTACTGCTATGCGTGAGTGATGTGCCACCGACGGCGGTCACGGTATTATAAGCAGCAGGAACCTGCGCTCCATAGCCACTGTCGCCCGCGCTTGCCGTGATTGCCACACCCGGGTGGTTATATGCGCTGGCAAAATTGGTTTCGGTGCTGGATTCAGAGCCACCATAGCTATTGCTGATAGCGTTTGCCCCTAGTTTGACAGCAGTATTGACGGCAGCAGCTAGATTGCCAAAAGATGGGCTGGTAGCCTCAACGAGTAGAATGTGGCAGTTGGGGCAAATGGCACTGACCATATCGAGATCGAGCGAGATTTCCTGTGACCAGCTGGGGTCATTTTTGGGGTAGGAACCTTGCACGCCCTTCTGATTGACCTTTTTGAAACAACCATTGGCGGTGGTGCAGGCTGCAAGGTGAAATGTAGAGCGATAGACGCCCAGGTCTTTTTCGGCATTGGGGTCGTTATAGGCATCGACGATGGCAACGGTTTGCCCACTGCCAGCGGTAGATGAGGGCAAATTGTAGGCCGATTGGAGGTTAGTGGGGCCATAGCCTGCTGGCGTGACGTTTTTTCTGAGCGCATTCGCATTCAACTGGTTTGATGCAGTAACGACTAGCGCGAGACAATGTGCTGAGCCTGCGGGAGCCTGTCCACAAGAGTGCATGATGCGCGGTAGTCCAGCAGGTGCTGCCTGTTTAGCAAATGTCTGAGTTACTGCGCCAATCGCAATCAGCGAGATGAGCGTGAGGACAGATAAAATAACAGCGATTTTCTTCAATGGTTGCTCCTTTTACTCTTTTATACAAGAGTTTTGCACAAAATGAGCCATAAAAAGATAGAGACATAGACGGGTTAAAGCATAAAGATAAAGGGCCGACAAAGATAAGCGAGAGCTTTGTCGGGTTAGTATGCCTTCCCCTGGCATGCTAATCGGCACATTTGCATGTTTCTTGAGCGGTGGCTGCTCATCGACAAGCGAGAATATATCTAGGGTAGATCATATAAGGTAGAGATAGAGTTTGTCAAGTAGTTAGGAAATTTGGCTGAAATAAGACAAGCAAGTTGCAACGGTTTTTGCCCCTGTAGCACTCTGAATCGTCTCACTCCAGTTGCGAGTGCTGCTACTATGTGTGCGTGATGTGCCACCGACGGCGGTCACGGTATGAGAGGAGCATGAGATAGGGTGAGAAAAATGGAAAAAGCGAGATGGTGTGATTTTAAGGTTTTGCAGAGGTATCGCATCTGACAAACGAAGGATGCGATACCTCTGTGTTGTTGCTAGCGAGAGTGCAGGTCGCTCAAGAGTTGAGAGGTGGGAACATCGACCTCATAGCGTTGTAGCAGCTCTGCGGTCTGTTGGACGGCCTGTGTTTCTTGTTGTTCGGCCAATTGGGCCAGGATGTCTAAAGTGAAGAAATCGCCAAAGAAATTATCGCGTTGTGCGTAGGAGAGACCCTGCTGGCGCATATGTTTGCGTGCAACGGCGGCGAGACGCAGATAAATCCCGTAGGCGGGCGAAAACAGTTCTTCGAGCTGTTGACGGATGCGTTTAGCGAGGCTTGGACTGGCTCCCTCGGTTGAGACTGCGATAGTCAACTGGTCGCGGCGCAGGATAGAGGGGATGATAAAATTGCAGTAGGTTGGCAGATCGACAATATTGAGCAATTGCCCGCGTTCCTGCGTTTCCTGCCAGATCGCCTTGATGCGTTGCTGGTCGTTAGTTGTGGCGACTACAACGAATGCGCCCGCCAGATCGCCCGGCAGATAGCTTTTGTGCAAGAGCGAGATGCTACCTTGCTCGTGCAGATCAAGGAGTTCAGGGCAAAACTGGGTATCCATTACGGTGACGTGTGCCCCACTGGCATGCAGAGCGCAGGCCTTGGCAGCGGCAATGCAATCACCCCCAAGGACAAGAGCCTGACGTCCACGAATATCAAGCATAATGGGATAATAATTTGGCATGGTCTTGCTCACCTCTTCTTTGCTAACATCTTGCTGGTTAGTCTGCTGCTATCTCTGCTTGTGCGGTACGTGCGCGCAATGTTTCGATGCCAAGCCGATAGCAGAAGTCACCAAAACCCTCTCGTAGGAGCCGCTCGTTGTGCCATAAGATCAGCAGGGGGCGGATAGTCTCCGCCAGTTTTGTCAGATGCACCGAGGGAGCGTAGAGGATATTGAGGCGCGTGCTTGCTAGATCTCCACCGATGTAGATATTGTAGACATCTTTTGTGCGTCCCACGAAGCCGATGTCACCCATGAAGGGGCGCGCACAGCCGTTGGGGCAGCCTGTCATGCGTACACTGAGTGGCTCGCGGGCAAGACCAAGTTCGCGTAGATCGGCCTCGATTTCTTGCATAACCGAGGGCAATACGCGCTCCGCTTCAGCCAGGGCGAGACCACAGGTTGGCAACGCTGGACAAGCCATCGCGAAACGATATGCTCCTGCTGCATCTGGCTTTGTCGAGATGCCATAAGCGTGTAAGAGGTCCGTCAGTGGTTGACGCTGGGCATCTGTCAAGTCTGTCAGCAGTATGTTCTGTTGCGCGGTCAGACGAATGCCAGGCCGAAATTGCTCGATAGCATGGCGCAGGCCAGAGCGTAGACGGAGGGCAGCGGCATCTTTAATGCGTCCATTCTCGACATGTAGGCCTAAGAACCAACGCCCATCACTCTGCTGATGCCAGCCCAGATGATCTTTAGCCGCACTGATCTTCACTGGACGCGGGCTTTGTAGTGCGTAACCGAGTCGTAGCTCTACTTCAGCGCGGAACCAATCAATACCACGCTCTTCGACCACATATTTCATACGAGCGTGTTTGCGGTTCTGACGGTCACCATAGTCGCGTTGAACGGCCACAATCGTTTCAACCACCGGGATAACTTGCTCAAGCGCGATATCGCAAAGCGGTGTGGCAAGGCGTGGAAAAGTCTCTTTTTTGCCGTGCGTGGACCCCATGCCACCGCCGATCATTACGGTAAAGCCGACGAGTGTGCCGTCTTGCACGTTGGCAAGCAGACCGACATCCTGCGTGTAGATGTCGATGCAGTTATCATCTGTGAA
>DAICZM010000037.1:0-8830 GCA_027311145.1 Ktedonobacterales bacterium | reverse complement strand
GTATAGTGGTTCCACCTGTGCAGGCTCTTGCTCTTCAACGGTCTGAAGTTTCTCGCCATCGATCCAGATTTCATGATAGACATTGCTGCGCGGGGCGAGGTGCATGGCAATCAGGTGCGCAATTTCTTGTATCTGTGTATGGCTGTGGCTATGTTCGCTAGCAGCAGGAGCGGGACAGGCCATAACGTTGCGGTTTACGTCACCGCAGGCCGCCAGTGTGGAGAGGAGTGCTGTGTTAATGGCATGAATGCTGGCGTGCAAGTCACCCTTGAGAATGCCGTGCAATTGAAAGCTCTGGCGCGTCGTGATGCGCATTGTCCCATTCCCATAGCGGTCAGCCAGGTCATCCTCAACAAGATACTGTTCGGCGGTGACAATGCCACCTGGAATGCGTGAACGCACCATGCATTGATAGGCCTTTTCGTTGCCCTCAGCTTTGCGTGCTTGGCGTGCATCGCGGTCCTCTTGCTGGTAGATACCATGAAATTTGATCAATTGTATCTGTGATTCAGAAAAGCGCGTTGTCTCTGCTTGCAACTCTTCAACAATCTGCCCGCGTAAATATGCGCTCTCAACTTTGATCTGCTCAACCTTGCTACCCTGGCCGACGCCCAGACTTAGCAGGTTTTTGGTCTCTTGCTCATCACTTGTCATGCCGGCATCTCCTCTACTCGTGTGGTTATCAGGGAAAGCTGTGCATAATCATCTGCGTTATTGTGTGGAGTCGTCGGCCTCGCTGCTGACATCTCTGTGGCTTCCCCCGACTAAATTGAAAATACTGACTACTTGCTTTTTGGAAGATTTTGGTATATTGTTGATATAGTAGATCAACAAAGATAACTTTCTTCTCTCTAACTATAGGGCGAGGAAAGGGACTTGTCAATCCTTTGGGGTGTGTTGATCGGTTATAGAAGGAGAAATATATGCGAAATGACCATATTACCTTGCTCGTCAGTTGTATTTCGACACAGCACTCGACGCTGAAAAAGCATTGGAAGCAGTCACGAGAGGAGACACAATGCCCATTGACCGTGTTGGGAAGTCACTTTAAGCCGCAGGATGCGCAGAATGGTTTGTTAGCAGTGGTTGATGAAACGGGCGATGTCCATCACAAGTTTGAATTGAGCATGCCGGCAGGTTTGGTCTGTGCGAGACAGAGCGTGCTGGTTGCCGCGCAAGGAACCATTCATGAGGTCACGCCTGATCTTGCGCTTGTGCAGGCTGATGCGATCTCGCTACCCACGTTTAGTATGCTACACTCGCTGACACGCACGCGTCGTGGCTATCTGGCGAGCAGTACTGGTGTTGACGCACTGATTGAATTTACTCGTGCTGGTGAGGTGCTATGGGAGTGGTGGGCAACCGAGCATGGTTTCACGCAGACGCCGACAGGTGAGGAGCGTATCTTGGATAAAATGGCAGACCATCGTCATATGAAATACGGTACGCTGGCACAAACTACCCATGTCAACTCGGCAGCAGAACTACCGGATGGGCGTATCTTGGCCACTCTTTTTCATCAGGGGATGGTGATTTGTATTGATCGTAAGAATGGGGCGTGGGAGCCGGTGCTTGATGGTCTCGATCATCCGCATGCTATTCGTGTCTTGGAGCAGGGCTATTTTACACTTGCCGACACAGGGCATGGACGTGCCTTGCTCGTTTCTTTGCATGAGGGGCAGGGCCACATCGAGTCAGAGGTGGCGATAGAGACGACATGGCTCCAGGATGCGCATTATGAGTATGCGCGTGATCTCTGGTTTCTCGTCGATGGCAAAAATTCGCGGATTGTGTTGCGTCGTGGTTTGTCGGGTCAGAAGACGTTCACACAGATTGATCTCGACCCTGAATGGCGTTTGTATGAGGTGTTGCCGCTATAGCATTATAACAACCCTCATCGCGTAATAGCTTGCGCGATGGGGGCGTCACCGTTCATGAGAAGAAGCGCAAAGGGGCGAGAATGCGCTCACCGAGCATACCGTACCAGGGACGGCTCACCCATTCTTCGAGCGTGATCTCGTGGGTGTTTGTCAGGTCACATTTGAAAAGGTCTTGCATTTGTTGTGCGATCTCTTCGCTATACAGCTCAATGTTTAGCTCATAGTTACCGACGGAACTGAGGCGATCAATATTCGCCGTGCCGATAGTAGACCAAATGCCATCAATCGTGCAGGTTTTGGCATGGAGCATATTGTGATAGCCAAAGATGCGAATGCCCGCTTGTAGACATTCGGTGAAGAGGCCGCGTGCCAGCCAGTCCACGATGATATGGTTAGAACGCCAGGGAACAAGAATGCGCACATCGACACCGCGCTGGGCGGCTTGTTTGAGCGCATCGAGCAGGACGCTATCTGGCACGAAATAGGCGTTGGAGAGGGCGATAGAGCATTCAGAGCGATCAATAGCCTCGATATACATATCGCGGATGGGAAAGGTGAGATTGAGGGCATTATTGCCTCGCACATTGATCAGTGGGTCGAAATGGCGTTGATAGTGGCGATGAATGTGCTGGCCGCGACGATCATGGCGGTTCCAGAAGTCGGCGAACGAGTGTGCGAGATCAGCGGCGGTGGGTCCTTCGATGCGGAGATGGGTATCGCGCCAGGACGTAGCGTAGAGGCTGCCGATGTTATAGCCGCCAATAAAGCTCACCTTACTATCGATGACAAGAATTTTGCGATGATCGAGGGCATAGCGACGCAGATCAATAGCTTGCCAGGGAACACTGATCGTTTGGTAAGGAAGGACGTGAATAGCAGGATGAAAGCGTTTAAATGAGCGTGGAACGACAAGATTGGCGAAGGCATCGTAGACGACATAGACTGCGACGCCTTGCGCCGCTTTGCGTGCGAGATGATCTTTGAATGCCTGTCCGACCTCGTCGCCTTTCCAGATATAGGTTTCCAAGTAAATGGTGTCTTGTGCGGCATCGATTGCCATTAACATATCATGATAGAGGTCTTGCCCATAGTCGTAAATTCGTAGGCGATTCTCGCCTATCATAACATCATCCAGACGTGGATGGGGAAAACTGTTCGTTTGAAACTGCTTACGCTGCCGTGAGACGATTTGAAGGATAATGAGTGTAATACCCTGCAAAACAAAAAAGACACCAGTCATTTGCAGGAGCATTTTCGCCAGAAAGCTACGGCGTACTGGTGGCGTCAAACGATGAAGATGTGTGAGCTGTTGCCAAAAGGATGGCTTTTCTTGTTTCATAAGCTAGCCTTATAGTGTTAATGAGACAAGCACTACGCGATCTTTAGGGAAGGAGTTTCCTACGCACCATTATAACCTGTCTGCTGATATCCACAAGGGATGTTTTCGCGGTGTGCGGCATATTTGCTCCACCCCCTCTTGACAGTATGCTGACTGTCAGGTAAAATGGTGACTAGAAAGTCATGTATCGATCATTCTGGTCAGGACATGAAAGAAATAGTCATCGCATAGCTTGCAGGTCAGGCATGTGAGGATGAGGTAGAGAAGATATGGACGCAGATGTTCCGCGTTACACGTTGCGTGAACGGCAACGTCAGGAGCGTGAGGACTTAATATTGCGGGCTGCCGAGGCGGTGTTGTTGGAAAAAGGTTATCATGAGACTTCAATGGATGAGATCGCGGCACGGGTTGGCATTGCCAAAGGCACGGTCTACCTGCACTTTACCAGCAAGGAAGACCTGATCCAAGAGCTTTTTAAGCGTGATATGCAGCAGTTATTGCAAGAAATCGATACGTTGATTGCATCATCGGTGACAGTACGTGAGAAATTGAGGGCGGTGTTGCGTCAGGTGTATGGTGGGATGCTGTACCGACGCTTTCGTCTGCTGGCATTGCTCTATGATAGTCCTGGTTCGCGTCAAGCGTTGCTAACGAAAAAAGAATCTTTACGCCAGTATGGGGAGCAGATAGCGCAACGGATTCTTGTGTTGGTAGAGGAGGGACAGGCGACAGGTTTGTTAAACGCGCACATTCCAGCGGTTGTTTTGCAAACGGCGTTTTTTGGCCTGCTCACGCCTTATGTCTATGATCGTCTAATTACGCAGGCCCATATCGAGCCAGATGAGCTTATAGCACAGCTGGAATATGTCTATTTTCATGGTGTTGCTGCCAATGAGGCAAGTCAAGAGCTTGAAAAAATGTAGGATAATGTAACATAATAATCTAAGGAGTTTTTTATGCAAGCCAATGCACAAGCTTCGCGCCATGGTGCAGGGTTGCAATATAAGTGGATTGTTGCGTTGATTACAATCATTGGTGTCTTTATGGCAATTCTCGACTCCACGATTGTCAATATTGCAATCCCGCGTTTGCAGACTGTTTTTGGGGCGGACCTGCATAGTGTGCAATGGGTCTTAACCGGCTATATTCTGGCGCAAGGTGTTGCGACGCCGTTGGTGTCTTTTTTTACAGACCGCTTTGGCATCAAGCGTTTCTACATGTTATCGCTGATTCTATTCACGATAGGCTCGGCCCTTTGTGGTCTCTCGTGGAATTTGCCGATGCTGATTTTCTTTCGTGTTTTACAAGGGGTAGGGGGTGCGGCACTCTTTCCCCTCTCGCTGACCTTGCTCTTCCGCGAGTTCCCGCCGGAGGAGCGTGGGAGTGCGCTGGGCGTGTTTGGTGTGCCTGCGCTACTTGCACCAGCGTTGGGGCCAACCCTCGGTGGTTATATTGTGACCTATGCGGACTGGCGTGCAATTTTCTATATCAATGTGCCGATTGGTATTCTAGCCGTCATTGTGGCAGGTATCTTCTTGCGTGAGTATCGGGACGAGCGGCGGACGAGCTTTGATGTGGTGGGTTTTATCTTCTCTACAATTGGTCTGGCGTCTCTCTTATATGGGCTTTCGGAGGCCAGTACCTCTGGTTGGGGGTCAACTGCCGTGTTGGGGTATCTGATCGGTGGTCTGCTGGCTTTGGTCATTTTTGTTGTGGTAGAACTCTCTATTATCAATCGTGGTGGGCAGCCGTTACTTGACCTGAGTATTTTCAAGAATGGGGGCTTTACCACTAGCACTATTGCAAACTTGTTTGTGATTTTTGCCTTGTATGGTGGTCTGTTCCTGTTACCGCTCTATCTGCAATCGTTACGCGGGGAGAGTGCCTTTCAGGCTGGTGTGTTGCTGTTGCCGCAGGCATTAGCTTCGATGGTCAGCGTTATCATCGGTGGTCGATTGGTAGACCGTTTTGGTGTGCGAGCGGTGGTTATTCCGGGCTTAGTGATCCTGGCGGTTGCTGTCTGGCAGCTCTCGTTTATCACGCAGAATTCACCTTTCTGGTGGCTCCAGGTTATGGTAACGTTGCGTGGCTTTTCGCTAGGGTTGGTGGGTCAACCTCTGATCCTGGCCGCTCTTGCGCAGATTCGCCCACAACAGCTCACGCAGGCCTCTTCGCTGAGTACGGTGGTGCGCTCAGTCGGTAGTTCACTCAGTATTGCTATTCTGGCAACACTGGTGCAGACGCAGACATCGGTGCATTACGCTCATCTGGCGGAGCAGGTTACGGCAAGCTCGCGTTTGGGGCAATTGCTGCCGCAGTTGCAAGAGTTATTGGTGGCACGCGGTACAGATGTAACCCATGCGTATGCGACGGCGGTTCAACTGCTTGTGGGGTTGGTGCAGGCGCAAAGCTATGTGCTGGCAATTCAAGATGCCTTTATGCTGACGTTTGTGTTCGTGATTATCACCATTATCGCGATGTTCTTTGTGCGCGAGCGTCCACGTCATATCCCGGTAGTGGATGTACAAGGGGCAGCGGGCGATGATGCCGCCGTCGAGGTGGAAGCGGCCCTGGCAGGTATCTAATAGTTATCCGACTGCTTGATTTCTGACAGATGTTTCACTGATGATACATTATTCTCGTTCTTATGTGTTTTTTCTAGTAGGGGATTGTTATGTGTCTCTCCCCGGGCACTCATACTCTAAGTGAGTAAAGAGAGGTTTTCAAATGCGTCGTGCGATTTTAATACCATTGCTGATTGTCCTGGTTGTTCTGGCGATTGCCGGGGGCGTCGGCTACTATATCTACAATAGTTACATGTACTATGGCACGGATGATGCGCAGGTAAGCGGCAATATTGTCTCAATATCTGCGCCTGCGAACGGTCGTTTGACGACACTAGATGTCAAAATTGGCGATACCGTCAAAGTAGGACAGACCATTGGTACGATTACACCGGTTGCCACTGGTGCGGTTGCAACACCAGCGATCAATGTGACCAGCCCGATTAATGGGACGATTCTGCAAACATCCGCTGTGCAAGGCCAGGGCGTTGCAGTTGGTTTGCCGATAGTACAGTTGACGGATTTGACGCAATTAACGGTAACGGCCTACATCGACGAGAGCCAGATGAATAATGTCAAAGTGGGACAGGATGTTGATATCCACGTGGATGCCTACAGCAATACCACTTTCTCTGGCAAGGTGCAGACCATTGTCCAGGCTGCGGCAAGCACCTTCTCACTGTTGCCCACGCAGGATAATGCTAGCGGCAACTTCACTAAAGTTGGGCAGCGCGTGCCTGTCATTATCACGTTAGATGGAACTGGTGGGAATGACATTGTGCCGGGCTTAAGCGCGTCGGTGACGATTCACCTCCACTAGCACAAGGCAACGATGATAACGCAGGGAGTATGCCAGCGGGCATGCTCCCCATTTTTCAAAGGAGTAGAGCATTGAACCTGCTGATTCTTGGCGGATTTTTCGGCGTTGGTCTTCTTGGTGTAATCGGGCTGGTTGCACTAATCGTGACAGAGAAACGCCCTCAGGCGGATGCGCATGTACAGGGCGCAAGTCAAGCGGATGTTGCTGCCGAGGTGCAGGAGCAAGCGACTTCTGACGCGCAAGAGCCTTCTGTTGCACCACTAGAGGTGTCTGAAGAGGTAGAGCCAGCGGCAGATGTACTTACCACATCTGCATCTCCCATTGCAACACCAGAGCATCCATTGGTATTGATGAATGGGCAAGGGCATGAGTTTGCGGCGCAATTGCGTACCTTGCATCAACAGGCCCAAGAACTAGAGCAACGTTTGAGTGTATTGGTTGCCGTTGTTGAGCGTTTTGAGTATAGCACATCTACATCTTCTCGTATTACCATTAACGAAGAAGAGTATACGCTTCCGCGTGTCGCCTCTGTGCGCTAACATGTTTTGGCTAAGTCCCGTAAATGCCACGTAAAGAGAGGCGATACTCTCTCTACGTGGCATTTATTGAAGATGCACGTTTTCTGCTATCAAGATAATCGTTTTGCCCTCGTGACGCTCATGCCAATGGGTCAGCAGGTATTTCAGCAGATGATGATCTTTAGCCGGGAGTTTGAAGCCCACCTCGTGGCAGGACTCGGTGAAGAGGAGCAAGCGGGCATCAGACAGACGCTTATACATATCCAGGAGAAATTCTCGCGCATGAAAGAGTTAGGAGATGAGTAGGAGGCAGGCGCAAGAAACCACTATGAAAGTGTATTTTGGGAATGCTCAAGGAGGAACACATGGCAGAACAATTCGACATCGTGATTGCTGGCGCCGGCCACAATAGCCTGATTACAGCAGCATATTTAGGGATGGCAGGCTATTCCTGCTTGGTCTTGGAAGCTCGCCCAATTATCGGCGGCGATACCATGACTGAGGAATTGACCCTGCCCGGCTTTCTGCACGACACCTGTTCGACCACACACTCGATTTTCCTGCAAAGCCCCGTTTGGAGCAATCAGGAATTGCCATTGGCCGAGTATGGTTTGGAGTATATACATGCTGACCCTGCCTCTCACGTGGTTTTCCCCGACGGGACGTATATTACTCAGTGGATGGACATCAATCGCACCTGCAAGGAGATTGCCAAGTTTTCGCGCAAAGACGCCGAGACCTATCGCACGATGATGGCCGAATGGCGCAGTGTCTCGCCCATTTTCAACAAAATTCGCTATACTCCCGCTGGTTGGAGTGCTCCACTCGCTGAAGCTTTGGCAACACATCCTCTCGGCGGCATCTGGTTACGCAGGCAAGGACTTTCGGCCTGGGATATTATCAACTCCGCGTTTGAAGACTGGCATGTGAAGTCCTGGCTGCTCTGGTTCGCGGAAGGGACGCTACAGCCCGGGGAGCGACCAGGCACCGGCCAACTGGCATACTCCTTCATCGGCGGTCGCCAGCGCAATGGTTGGGTTATTCCTAAGGGTGGTTCCTGGAGCTTGCCGCAAGCGTTGCGCCGCATTGTTGAGAAACATGGTGGAACCATCCTGACGAACCAGCCAGTCAACAGGCTGATGCTGGAAAATGGGCGGTGCGTTGGCGTTGAAACTGAAACAGGCGAGCAATTCCGCGCCCGTCACGCGGTTGTCTCTTCGATTCACGTCAAGCAGCTCGTCAATATGGCTCCTCCAGAGGCCTGGGGAGATACTTTTCTGTACGGCGTCGAGACCTATGCAGCCGGGCGTTCTATGTTCGTAACGCACTATGCGACGACCGAACCGCCGATGTTTACTATCGAAGGTGGCACGCGCTCTGTCGTCGGAGCGGGCGTGGCACAAACGAGCGAGCGGCAACTGCGAACGTCGGCGCAGTTCCATCATGGAACCGTTGACATGGACCAGCCAGTGTTGCTTGTGCTGACCCCCTCAGTGGAAGATACTAGCAGAGTACCTGAAGGGAAGCACATGATCAAAGTGATCGGCGTCCAGCCCTATGAACTGCGCGAGGGACCCGAACACTGGGACAAGATTAAAACGGAGGTTGCGGCGAGGAATCTGGAGGAGTTGCGCAAGTACGCCCCTAACCTGACAGATGACAAGATTCTGGCTACCGAAATTCGCAGTCCTCTCGACCTGGAACGCATT
>DAICZM010000379.1 GCA_027311145.1 Ktedonobacterales bacterium | reverse complement strand
TAATAAGAGGGATATCACCACTAAAGCCAAGCTGGGCAATCGAGACCTGAATGCCGTAGAGCTGAAGGGCGATGTAGGGCATGGTGGCGAGAATGCCGGTGAAGGCAACAGCTAGAGCCAACGATTTGCTGCCGAAGCGTCCGTGTACGAAATCAGCAGCGGTCACGTAACCGTGCTGCTTGCAGACAGACCAGAACTTGGGCATCAAGATAAAAATGATCGGATAGACCAGGATCGTGTATGGCACGGCGTAGAAGCCTAACGCGCCTGTGGCAAAGACTAGGCCAGGGACGGCAATAAAGGTATAGGCGGTGTAGAGATCACCACCGAGCAGGAACCAGGTCACGAACGTTCCGAAGCGGCGGCCTGCTAGGCCCCACTCATCGAGTTGGTTGAGATCGCCGCGTCGCCAACGTGCTGCGACAAAGCCAAGCACTGTGATGAGAACGAAGAAAAAGATAAAGACGCTTAAGGCAACTGGGTCAATGTGTGTCATCGCTGACTTCTTCCTTTCCAAGTGATGCCATCGTGGAAAATAGGCATCGCGCTGTGCTGCTATGCACCTGCCAGATAAAGGACTGCTGTAATAATAGCGGTGATAACGATCCAGAGCAGTTGGTACCAGTAAAAGAAGGGAACACCAATCAGGTCCGGTTGGCTGAAGTTATAGAACTGCGGGAAGAGTAACGCAATAAAGGGGATGACGAGGAACCATAGGAGCCAGGAACGCCCTTTGCTCCCAGAACGACTAGCCATAGTGTGTCTCCTTTTGTAGTGCTAGAAGAACGACGGACAGTGTCGTAAGCAAAAGGACAGACGCTTGCTACTGCAATCGAATGCGCCCGCGAGCTGCGCCTTCTTTTGCCTAATCTGCGACAGTGTTGGTGCATGACTGTATGACAATCCTACGTCATTTTAGGTTAAATGTCAACTGATGACTGTTAACCTATACTAAAAAGTGAAAAAGTGAAATACACTCTTTACCTCTTGCTTTCATCAGCCTTTGCGGCTATATTTGAAGAGCATGTCAAGAAACATGTTGAAACAAGATGAAGTGTCTTTTCTGAATCCTCTTTGTTACACAAATAACTGAGTGGTCAAGGTTTGAAAGTGTGGTGGAAGATGAGTAATGAACGTGCCTGGGAACAGCGGCATACGCTAAATAATGTGGTGAGAAAGGCTCCCACTGCAATGCGTGAACGTGTGGTGGAAGATGAGGAGCAGGGATATAAAGGTAAGTATATCTTGAGCGGGCATTATCGCATTACGCGGCTCCTCTATCAACGCCCGCGCTTGAAGCTCTAACTATGCCAAAGCGTTGCGGATGCGGAGTCGCAGGTTGCGTTGCGTGAGCTAGATAGCTCTGGACTGGCGCCACGTGTGCGTGCACAACTGGAGGTGGCAGTGCGTGAAGAGTTTCTTACGCCTATCGCTCTGGGGTCGCCGCATTTAACGGAGGGTAAGAACCGCATTGTCGTTGAGGGCGAGCGATATTACCTGGTGATACATCTGCATACGCCCGGCAATGCGCTTGCGCAAAGAGGCCAGTTGCTGGAGAGTGTCTTGCTCCATCAGCGCAGCTGGCCGGACTGGTTGAATGACGAGGTTGCACTGCGTTGGGGAACACAGCTTTGCCGCATCGTGGCGCGTCTGCATCGCTTGGGTGTGGTTCTGGGCGATCTCAGTCCCGCCACAGTCCTGGTCGATCAGGGCGGCGATTCGCTCTGGTTGCCCGTTTTGCTGCCAACATGGCCGCCAGCACCACACTTCTGGCATCTATCTGAGACGACGGTGGCTCCGCAGCACTTCTATCAGAAGCTATTTCCTGTAGCCAAAAAGGAACCGATTACACCCTTTGTCGCGCCTGAAGTTTTACACGGCGTGTGTGACTGGCGATCTGATATCTATTCACTTGGTGCGCTGCTCTACCTGCTCTTGACGCATTATGCACCAGTTACTGCGCAACGCCGTTTGCTGGCGGTAAGTTATCAGGAACTTGAACGCGATGCGCAACAGAGCCGCATGGGCATCCGTACCACGCAGGCCATGCAGAGTGTCTTAGATCAGCGGGGCATGGCGGTTGCGGAGCTGGATGGCCTGGAATTGGTCGCGCCGCGTCTGCTCAATCCCTCCCTCTCGCAGGCCTTAGAGCAGGTTGTGTTGCGCGCTCTGGCCTTAAATCCTGCCCGCCGTTATCCCTCGCTGTTCGCCCTCGTCGAAGCCCTGGAGAGCGTGTGAGGGGAATGCAATGCATCTATCTATTGTGTTCTCTTTCCTGAACTGCTATACTTTCCAGCAAGAGAGCATCTCAAAACTTGCTTTTCCCCCTTGACACTTCGCTTGCTCGCTTGTATACTAGAGGATGTAGAGTCTTTTACATCCTCTAGTATCCTCAGTGTTCTCACTATCCTCACACTGGAGCATCTCCGCTATGCCATTGCCCACTTTTCTACGCCATCTGCTCTCCACACCAAGTCGCGTGCAAGAACAGGTCAATCCAACCACCATGTCTTCCACTCCCACCGAGGAGGACTGGTATTGGGGCCGACCTGTCTCTGGCACGGAAGAAGACTACTTCTGGCGTCGTTTATCCGACAATTGGTTTCAAAAAGACGTTATACCGTCAACGTATCTAGAAATACATAATGCATGTTATGAAGCATATAACGCGAATCCTCTGGCTTTTGCGATTATCGAGACGACAACCAGTTTTGTGCTGGGCAAGGGCGTCACGGTTGCGGCCAGCGATCCCGTTGTGCAGCAGGTCTTGCAGGATTTCTGGCATGACCCCGATAATCATATGGAGACGCGCGTCTATGCCCTCTGTACCGAACTGGCCCTTTATGGCGAGCAGTTTATCCGCTTTTATGTCAATAAGCTCAATGGGCGCATCAAAATTCGTCAGGTTGACCCATCGATTATTGACCAAATCGAGACCGAACCTGAAGATATTGAAACCCCTCTGCGCTTTCATCGCCGCCCTATCGGTCCCAGTGTCACACTGCCAGGAGATCTGGCGGTCATCAATGCGCCACAGGGTCAGGATACCGAGGGCGAATGGTTTAAGGCGGGCACGGAGATGGTGCAGTTTTGCATCAATAAGGTCTCGAACGCTAAACGTGGCAAAAGTGATCTGGCGACGCTGTTGCCCTGGCTGCGCCGCTATAAGGATTGGCTGACAGACCGTGTGCGCATCAACAAGTATAAAGGAGCATTTTTGTGGGATGTCAGGCTGCAAGGTGCGGACAGGAAGGCGATTGAGCGCAAGAAGATGGAGTATGCCTATCCGCCCGAACCCGGCAGCGTCATCATTCACAACGAGGCCGAAACATGGTCAGCGGTCAAGCCGGAGATCAATGCGAACGCGGCGGCGGAGGATGGACGTGCCATTAAGCTAATGATCGCGGTGGGAGCGCAGTTGCCGGAGCATTACCTCTCGGACGGTAGCAACGGCAATCGGGCAACGGCAGCGGAAATGGGCTTGCCAACCATCCTCAAATTTCAGCGGCGGCAGCTTATCATGCGTGCGATGCTGCGCGTCATTTTAGACCGCGTCTTGTTAGAGGCACAGCGAGCGCGTCGTCTGCTGCCCCAATGTGATCTGCACTATGACATCCTCTTCCCTGAAATCGACATGTCTGATCGTCAGATGATTGCCAGTGCCACGCAACTGCTTGTCTCGGCCCTTGGAGTGGCCTGTCAGCAGGGCTGGGTCAGCGATGAGACGGCGATGCGTCTGTTCTTCCAGTTCGCGGACGAGGAGATCGATATTCACGAGGAACAGCAGCGCGTGCAGGCACAACAGCAGCAGAAAGGCAAGAGGTGAGCGTATGCCACTGGATGCGCGCAAAACGCAACACATCTTGCAGAGTATCGCGCAAAGTTTCGCGGGCCGTCAAAGCACCATTGTGTTGGTTGCGCTGGTGAGTGGCAGCTATACCTACACGGCGATTCAGGCCATCATGCGTCCGCTCCAGGTTCCAGACCCCCAACTCTACGATACGAGTAGTCTCTCCACGCCTCGCAGTGTCGATACGCTGCTGATCGCCCCCATAGGCACGAACTTCACGGGCGTGGTCTATGTTGCCAATACTGCGAGCGCGACTGCCGTCGCTGTTGCTGCTGCCGCCAAGTATGAGGTCGTTGAGGTTGTGCCAGTGGGCATGCTTCCGGGTGGAAGTCATCTGCGCGTGCAGTTGCGCCGCCTGCGTTAGTCATACTGAAGTTGTTTGTTTGCGTTGAAAGGAGCAATATGATGTCAGAGATTTCGATGAATGAGCAGGAATGTCAGCGGGATATGCTGTGCCGTATACATAAATGGCTTGACATGCTAGAGGAGCGTATCGTGCTGCTATTGCACGCGCATGAGCCGCAAGAACTCAAGGCTAGTGAGTGTGAGCAGGCGATCACGCGTCATTTAGTGTTGTTATTGCGCCTGATGCACCTGCGTCAGCAACATGCCGCGAGCATTCCGACGCCAGGTGAGCAGGCGTTGCTGGATGCTCTTCTGCGTGGCATCGACGAAGACGAGCGTGTTTGACATGCGGTAGCCATCGCAGTCCCAAGTGCAGATACGCCAGAAAGCCCTGGTCAGGGTTTGCGAGGCACGGAGTGAACATAGTGCCACGCTCGCTGCCTCGCAAAAAAAGAGGAATGTCTCGCATGGCTTCGCAGGCTCTTGCAAACGCCGCGTTTTTATGCTATAGTGTGAAAGCGAGCAGTCAGAAGGGCAAAAGTGAGGCCAAAAAAACGAGTGCCTCGCAAAACGTGTTTTGGGGCCGCCTGTAGAGCGGCGCGAGGCACAGCCTGTGTGAAGGAAGCAAGCATCTCGTGTGAGATTGAAACGAAGACACGAA
>DAICZM010000378.1 GCA_027311145.1 Ktedonobacterales bacterium | reverse complement strand
CCAACAAGCAGAACAGCGCATCTTAACAGTAGGACGCGCTCAACGCATGCGCCGCTGGCCCGAATTGCGCCAGCAACTCCTACTTGCGAGCTTTGGCATACTCACTACACAAGATTACGATCAGATTATCCGACAGTTATTAGAGAAGCGCATCGTTCGTTGTGAATGGAGACGTGTTTCTAGCAATGAAGGGGAAGAGCGCGTGCCTGGTAATGAGGATGCCTTGCTCTGGAGCTAATGTAAAATAGGAAAGAGGTATTACCAGGGGGAAACGCCAAGCATGGGGACACCTGACGCTTTGGTAATGCCTCCTATGATAAGTGTACGTTATTCTAAAGGATTTCGTCGCACTATTTGCCTACAAATTTCGCGAAAACATGGCACAATATAACATGAATGTGCTATACAACTGCTTACCTCACACTATTTAGATGAAATAAACTAAAATTCTGTACCAAAAATCTACAAAAGAATGGAATAACGAACCATGTATGGGAAGGCAGTATGTTTTATGGCGTAATATACGGTTGAGTCAATCTAAAACAGCGGATGGCTCTCAACGCGGGCCACGGAAACGGAAAAAGCTTGCATACCATAGGTCACATCTGAGTATAATATTGGAAACATTTTGAGAGTAAAGCAAAGACTCAATGAAGAGAGATATCCATATGGCACACACAGCAAAGAATCACGATGCCTTTGACAACCAGCGTCATCTCAGCGGACCACTGGGTACATCTGCTTTTCCAGAACCGAAAGGTTTTGAGCGCAATGGGCCACAGGATGAATTACTCGACACGCAAAAGGCACCCCTTCAGGCCACACCTGTACCTTCTGTTTTTGAGCATGGTGAGAAGTACCATGAGGCGGGCAAACGCGATGTAGAACTCTACATTCGCACCTACAATACACTTTTGCGCAGCTCCGGCGAGATCAATCTCAAGGCACTGGTGCAAGCGCATTACAACATTGATTCGAGCCTGCATCCTGATGCACGCTCACCCTATCCTGATATGTCAGCCTTCATTTATAGCGTATTGCGTCTACCCACCGCCGTGCCGTACTGCAACCTCGTGGTTCTCGGCCAATCGGAAACGGTCTTTTTACAGCAGAACTTCCCAGTGAACACTTGGGAGGCCGTCACGGCATCAGCACGACGGCGAAAATGGTTTTATGATGGTAAGGAGACGCTCGCAGTCTATGTTGCCAGTGTCAGTGATACCGATGATATTGTGCCTGTCTTGGTCGCATTCCAGATCGAATGGAACAAGATGTACTACCTGCTCAATGCGGACCCAACCACGCTGCAATTGCTAGAAACACGCATGGAGCGGCACTCGCCCGTTTTTGCCGAGATTAGCAAAGTGTTGCGCGAACGCTTACACATCGCCCTCGACGATTGGCAGCGTTTAGAAGTGATCTGGGGCGACCAACTCTGGGACAACTTAATCTATATCGGCAAACGTCGCAAGAGTTTCTGGTTACGTATGCTAGGCGGCTCACATGTAGGCTATGTGCGCGCCACCCATGAATGGTGGAAACCCGTCGAACATGTGCTAGACACGCTCAACCTGCGCGAACGCCCCGTGTACTTCGTCTCTAGCAACACGCATAGCATGGTCAATATCATCGCCGGCCAATTGCTCAAACACGAACAAGAATTGACGGCATTCGCTTTAGACGGCACAGATGCCTATCTGAGCGAAGAGGGACACAAACTGCGGAACGACGAAGTGCCGGGCAACTGGCAAAATTTCCTCTACTTCGCGGCCCGCGAGTGGATACACACACCTGCCGGACGGGCATTCACTCGCCTTCGTCCACAAGAAGAACAAGCGCACGGCATCTACCACATCGGCGCACGACACGGTCTGGAAATCGACGCCCAAATTTTTGAATTGGCAAAACTGCAAGCCAGCGACGTTGATCCGCGTTGTCAGATGCCACACCTAGACCTGCTCGCCCAGAGTCAGGCCATCATTCTCAATATTGACTATCCACTCGGCATGGCGGCCTACCGCATGTTGCGCGAAATCATGGAGAATGTCGCGCAGATTCGCGGCATCTACCTGCTCGGGAAAGCCGCCACACTGAATGGTCGCATTGGGGATGTCATGGTCTCAAACGTTGTTTTTGACGAACATAGCCAAAACATCTACTGGTTGGATAATGCTTTTACCGCCCAGGATGTGCAACCTTACTTAATGTATGGCTCCGTATTAGATAACCAGCGTGCGGTTTCCGCAAAAGGCACCTTTCTGCAAAATCGTCAATACCTGGATTTCTACTATCAGGCCAACTATACTGTCGTCGAGATGGAGGCTGGCCCCTACCTCAATGCCGTCTACGAAGATCAATACCTGCTGCGCTACCCAACAGGAGAAAACATTAATATTGCACGCCTGCCCTATGAGTTAGGCATTCTACACTATAGCTCAGATACACCCTACACACGCGGCAAAAACCTGGGGGCGGGCAGTCTCTCCTACTTTGGCATGGATGCCACATACGCCAGCAGTATTGCCATCGCGCGGCGCATCTTTGCCAACGAGATTCATGCCATCCAGAAGCGTCTATTCGAGACAAGCGGCAATCTTATCGTTCCAAAGGTTGAAAGCCACATCGCCAGTTAAAGATCAATACCAACGGAATGTTTATTCCGCCAGTTCTTGCCAGTGCTTGACGCGCTCAAAGCGCGACGAGATTTCGAGTGTGCCGCGGAGAAAATTCCAGTGTAGCTCGTGACCAGAAGAAACACTGGTGTCAACAAGCGTAATCGGGCGGCGCGCACGGTAAAGTGGTTCAAAGGGGCAATGCGCCATCGCCGCAAGGATGACAATGTCGCCACGTGCCTCCGCCAGCGCAACCTCATCTAAATACTGTTGCGCACGTGCAGTCAGCGTATATTGCATTTTAGCGCAAAGCTCTTCCATTTTGGCACGTCCAAATGCCGTGGTGCGCAGCTCACTTCGCGCGGAGGGTGCGGCAACCACCCAGAGATCTTCTGGCTTGATATGGCGATCTTGGTAAACTTTGGGGTGGCGTGCTTGCAAGGGAATCGTGGTGCGCCTGGAATACAAAATTTCAGGTGAAGCAATCGCCTGATTGAGCAGGAAAAAGCTGCGCAACGCGTTCCACAAGTTTGTTTCCGCAGCAGTACGCAATGGAGTTGTGACACGCTCTTGGGCCAGTTGAGCAAGCAAGTCAACACTAAAACGCAACTGTGAATCGGCCTGTGCCAACAAACCTTGTAGAGCAGCACGGTGCGCAACAATCTCTGAAGGCTGCTGTGTCGTCGCCGCACTAATGGCGGTGTCGTATTGCGTGAGCAGGTCTACAGCCCAAGCCCGTATCTCACGAGCGGTCGTGACCATCACCTGTAAATGGGGCAGCGGAGAAAGCTGACCTTCAGCTTCAATGCGCGGCCCCAGCGTAAGCGGCAACATCACATCTGGTGTATAGTGTATATCAGCGAGTGCCTGTATCGCCCGTTGTAGATTGGGCTGAATCTGTTGGCAGAGCGCATCGGCTTGATCGTAGGTCATGGGCAACACATAGCCTGTGGCCTGGGGATCCTCTACGGCATCTGCCGAGAGCAATTCACGCACAAATATCTGATAGGTACGTGCAACACGCACAAAGGCGAGCGGGTAACAAAGCAGCGCGTAGACGCACCAGGGTGGCAAACCTTGCGCCAGCAAAACAGCAATTCGTCCATTAATCTGTTGCCAGACCTCTTCGATCTGCTCTGTAGCCAGCAAGTAGCTACGCACATTCGCATCACTGATCTCCCCACGTATCGTGGTTGCATAGAAGTGGCGCGCCGCTGCCCGCATATCATCCATAAAACTTCTTGCCTGCATAGTATCTCTCCTAAACTGAATTGCATGCCGCTCCCATCATTTCATCCCCACCCCATTCCAATCACCCAGAAACAATCATATGAGGGTAATCGCACAAAATATTTTCTATCAATTCATTACATATACGTTGAGAATGAAAAATCGTTTCTACTTAGTTGTCTGCTCTTTGGCAAGATATGCCAAAAGTCCCGACTGCCATACTTTTCTGACGCATAGTACACTCATTGGCACGTTCTATCTACAGGGATGGTTGCAAATACAGTGCGTTCCAGCCTTGACAATTAGAACATATGTCTATTATACTTATTTCTGTACTTCCTAACATCTACAATGGAGGGCCTTCATGGCTACTGATTTTGCGCATCTCCATGTTCATACCGAGTATTCTCTGCTCGATGGCTTCAGCCGTATTAAAACATTGGTGCAGCAGGTAAAAGCTCTCGGCATGAGCCACCTGGCCATTACCGATCATGGCGCAATGTATGGTGCTATCGAATTTTATAAAGTATGTCAGGCCGCAGGTATCAACCCAATTATCGGTGTTGAGGCTTATTTAACAGAAAACATGCACGATCACTCGAAACGCTTCAGCGATGACTATCACCACCTGCTCTTGCTGGCAAAAAACAATATCGGCTATTATAACTTGATGAAACTGACCACTATCGCTAATACCGAGGGCTGGCATCTCAGGCCACGCATCGATAAGAAAGTTCTAGCCCAATATGCCGAAGGTCTGATTGTCACCTCCTCGTGCCTCTCCGGCGAAATTCCCAAGCTCTTGCTCCAGGAGAAAATAGAAGAGGCGTATCGCACGGCGCGCTGGTATCAGGACGTTTTTGGTGAAGAAAATTTCTATTTGGAGATTCAGGAGCATCACGGTATTTTTGATGATGGCAAACCTTCGCCGCAAGGCCAACTCAACCAGTTGCTCTATCAAATGCATCGCGACCTGCATATCCCGCTGCTCGCAACCAACGATCTACACTACGTCGAGTCTACCGATTCGACCTCACACGA
>DAICZM010000377.1 GCA_027311145.1 Ktedonobacterales bacterium | reverse complement strand
GTTGCGACGGTAGAGTTCGATGTTGAGTGGCATACAAAACCTCCATCAGGGGACATATTTTGTAAGGTGTTCCCGCACAATTTGAGGGCATTGTAGATGAGCAAGAAGAGTATTGTCAAGGGAACCTGTTCTGACTGACAACAAGGCGTAATAAGCGAGCAAAAGGAATGCTGTGGAATGTTTTTTTGTTCCACAGCTTACCTGTATGTGCTTCCTAAGGATATTTACAATACGACTTGCGGCATACGCTTCTGCGCCTCCGCGACGGCCTCGGCGGGATATGCATAATCTTGCAACTTGCCAGCGAAGTAGGAGTCGTAGGCCCCCATATCGAAGTGCCCATGGCCGCTGAGATTAAAGAGTATCACCCGCTCCTGCCCGGCTGCTTTGGCCTCCAGTGCCTCGTTGATCGCGGCGCGAATGGCGTGGCTGCTTTCGGGGGCGGGGATGATGCCCTCGGTGCGCGTGAACTGGATGGCAGCCTCAAAAACGCTGTTTTGATGGTAGGCTTGGGCCTCGATGATGCCCTCGTCGTGTAGCAGGGAGATCAACGGGGCCATGCCGTGATAGCGCAGGCCGCCCGCGTGGATTCCGGCTGGTACAAAGTCATGCCCAAGCGTGTGCATCTTGACTAACGGGGTCATGCCCACCGTATCGCCAAAGTCGTAGGCGTAGATGCCTCGTGTCAGGCTGGGGCAGGCCATTGGCTCAGTGGCGAGGAAACGAGTTTTTAGCCCTTTGCGGCGTGCCTCACCGATGAAAGGGAAGGCCAGACCTGCGAAGTTGCTGCCGCCGCCCGTGCAGCCGATGACAACATCGGGGTAGTCGTCGGCTTGCGCGAATTGCAGTAGTGCCTCCTCGCCAATTACGGTTTGATGCAGCAGCACATGATTGAGTACGCTACCCAGGGCGTATTTGACGCTGCCGCCGCTTTTGGCGGCGACCTCAACAGCCTCGCTGATGGCAATGCCCAGGCTGCCGGGACTCTCAGGGTCTTTAGCCAAAATACTGCGTCCAGCATCGGTCAAGTTGGTCGGGCTGGCATGGACGGTCGCGCCAAAGGCCTCGATGAGATTGCGGCGATAGGGCTTTTGGTGGTAACTGACCTTGACCATGAAGACCTCGATATCCACGCCAAAGAAGGCTCCTGCCATCGCCAGGGCTGAACCCCATTGGCCGGCGCCTGTCTCGGTGGAGATTTTTCGCACGCCCTCTTGCTTATTGTAGTAGACTTGGGCCACAGCAGTGTTCGGTTTGTGGCTGCCAGCGGGACTGACGCCCTCATATTTGTAGTAGATGCGTGCAGGTGTGTCCAACGCCTGCTCCAGGCGACGTGCGCGGAAAAGCGGGCTGGGTCGCCATTGCAAGTAGACCTGGCGCACCGGCTCTGGAATCTCAATGTATGGCTCGGTGCTGACCTCTTGCTGGATAATGGCCATCGGAAAAAGGGCTGCTAGATCAGCTGGTCCCACAGGCTGCATTGTGCCGGGGTGCAAAACTGGATCGGGCGGACGCGGCAGATCTGCCACGATGTTGTACCAGACTCTGGGCATCTCGTCTTCGCTGAGAATGTACTTAATGTGCTTGCTGTCAGGCATTGCTTGCTCCTCTGTGAGTGAAAATAACTAAGATGGACGCCTACGGTGACTTATTTCACGAAGAAGTATACCTATACTGTATGCATGCTTTTCGGTGATGTCAAGGGAAAGCAGAGCTTTTCAATTTTTGAGGAAAGGGAAGATGTTGCTAAGTCTCTCAGGGGGAATGGGGTATGTCATCTGGCGTGTCGGAATCCAAGATTCCTGGCCTCAGGAAAAATTGGGCATTGAGCCGCTTCAGGAACGCCCTCATCTTTGAGGGGATAGTCTCCATTGATTGGCATTTTTGCTTGTTGGTTGATGCGCGTATGTCTTTAGCGCGCCTTAGAACCTGTTCCACAATTGCTGGTTGGTAACCTCATGATGATAAACGACTTCAGAGGTCTTCACCTGTGTCCCCAGATCGCTGGGGCTACGACTGGCTACCTGTTTTTTACAAGCCAGATATTTATGAATATTCTCCGCACCCAGAATCTGCTTCACGAAATCACCAGACTCAAAAAGCGCGATGGCCTCTTCAATGGTTCCTGGCAACAGGCTCGCTGGTCCTTCCTCTGTCGTCGATACTGGCAAGAGTTGACCATGCATTCCCGTTTTGAAAAGGATGTAGAGGAGCAGGTAGGGATTGGCATCAGGTCCTACAGAACGGACCTCTATACGGGCGGTCTTGGCATTACCCACCGGAATACGCACCATTGACCCACGATCGATAGCCGAGACTTTGATCTGATTCGGAGCTTCAAAATGTGGATCGAGCCGACGGTAGGCATTCACGCTCGCATTCAAGACCAGGCAGATTTCTTGGGCGTGGTTCAGCGTCCGCGAAATGAAGTCGTGTGCAAAGGTCGACAACTTGCCTTTGCCTGCTTGGTCATGGAAGATATTCTTGCCATTTTTTGCCACCGACATGTTGATGTGCATCCCACTGCCATTAATGCCCATCACGGGCTTAGGTAGGAAGCAGGCTGTCATCCCCATATTGTCAGCCAGCTGACGACAGAGCAATTTATAAATCTGGATCATGTCTGCCATCCGTAGGGCTTCGGCATAGGAAAAGTTCATTTCGAACTGCGACGGAGCGACCTCAGGATGGCCTTTCTCGTTTTTAAAGCCCATCGCTTGCAGGACACTGGCACAGGCATCGATATATTTGCGTAGGGGGTCAAGTGGCAAGGCATGGAAGTAGCCGCCTGTAGAGATCAGACGAAAACCCTCTCGCTCGTCAAATTGCTGTTCTGCATTGCGCCCTTCAACGATAAAGCCTTCAACCTCAGCCGCGACCAATGCGCTGATGCCTTCTTGCTCCTTGAGATCGCGTGTGAAATTTTGCAATAAACCACGGAAATCAGAGGCATACTGAGTGCTGTCGCGCGTCAGAATGTTGGCAAACATAATGACTTTGCCCGGTCCAAAAAGATCGGCAGGCACCCAGTAGAAACTGCTCCAGTCGGGCTTGATACGCAAGTCAGATTCATGCTGAGCCGTAAATCCGCGAATAGATGAGCCATCAAATGTCAGATTATCGGCAGAGTCGAGCAGAAACTTTTTGTCGTAATCCAACATGTGGAAGCGGCCTTCCAGATCTGAGAAGCAGAGCGTCACTGTTCTGATGCGCCGTTCCCTCTCTAGATAAGAGCGGTATTCGCTCTCTTGATCTTCCAGTGAGACCGTGTCGCGCTTATCCCTTGCGGCAACGTTTAGCTCTTCAAGCTCACTGTAAGGGATCGTCAAAAAGAGGTCGCTCGGTAACTGATCGTTCATGTTTTTCCGTTCTTGGATGTCTGGTAGGAGACGAAAGTAAGAGCTTCAGCACAATCTAAGAGAAGATTGTACACATTACAGAGACATAGCATAACAAAAAAACCCTGAGTCTAGTATCACTCTTACGAATGATAGACCAGGGCAACTTTGCCAAAGCTTTGCTAACTGAACAATAGTAATTATACTGCCAAATTCCCTGCCTTGTCAACGTATTGCCCGCTTATGAATTACGATGCGATGCGATGCGTGGTGGGCGTGCCACTATTCCGGTCATGGGCGAATTGCATTTTGCGGTGTCTCTTGACATGATCTCTCGCTATTCTCTATACTGATTTTAGCGGACAAGCGTTCGTTCTACGGACAAACAGCAGCGTGAGATGGCGATTGGTCACCTTGAAAAATGTACGCAGAAGAAGGAAAGAGTATGACTGATAAGCTTTTGACGACAGTTGTGGGTAGCTATCCTCAACCAGAGTGGTTGGTTGATCGTAAGAACTTACAAAGCCGATTGCCACCTCGCATACGTGCGCGTGAAATCTGGCGCATCCCGGAGCCTCTACTGCAACAAGCTCAAGACGATGCAACCCTTCTTGCCATTTGTGACATGGAGCGTGCGGGCATAGACATTATTTCTGACGGGGAGATACGACGGGAGAGTTACTCCAACCGCTTCGCCACAGCGTTAAACGGGATGGACCTGGATAACCCAGGGGTGGCTCTGGACCGCACAGGCCACTCCAACCCTGTCCCACGGGTTGTTGGCCCAATTCGTCGCTTACACCCGGTTGAGGTACGCGACGTGGAGTTTCTCCGACGCAACACGCATCATCGTATCAAGATCACTGTGCCTGGCCCTTTTACTGTTGCTCAACAGGCGCAGAATGACTATTACCGCGATGAGAAAGCCCTGGCCTTGGATATTGCAGCAGCAGTCAACGAGGAAATCAGAAGTTTGCAGGCGGCCGGGGCCGACGTGGTACAAATTGATGAACCGTATCTGCAAGCCAGGCCGGAGCGGGCCAGGGCCTATGGGGTAGAGGTCATCAATCGAGCATTAGAGGGAATTGAGGGAACAACAGCGTTGCACCTCTGTTTTGGCTATGCTGCTATCGTTCACAACCGACCACCCGAATATGCATTCCTCACAGAGCTGCGTGATTGTGTCGTCAAGCAAATTTCAATTGAAGCAGCTCAACCGCAGCTAGATCTCTCAATTCTCCGTCAACTCACCAATAAAACGCTCATTGTAGGTGTCTTGAATCTGGGCGAGATGGCAGTGGAAACGCCAGAGATAGTAGCCAGCAGAATACGTTCCGCCTTGGAGTACGTAGAGCCGGAGCGTCTAATTCTGGCTCCCGATTGTGGCATGAAATATCTCCCACGAGAAGTCGCATTTGGCAAGCTCTGTGCGTTAGTTGAAGGCGCCAGGATGGTTCGACAAGAATTGTAAAGCTGCTCATCAACGCGGTTCTCTGGCTGCCTGGATGTTAGAGATGGCTGGTAGGGATGGTATAATGAAGTTCGCTGTTGATAATACCAAGG
>DAICZM010000376.1 GCA_027311145.1 Ktedonobacterales bacterium | reverse complement strand
CATCCATATTAGGGTTCGTACTCACTGCCACATCATCGCCCGCCGCCCAGGATGAGGCATGAAGCGCGAGGATGGCATTGGGGGCATATTTATCTCGCATATGCAATAAGGCCCAGGCAAAGCCTTGTGCGGTATCAGGGAAGCCAGCCGCATCGGCATAGCCAGAAGAGTTTACGCTGGCTGGCACATTCATGGCGTTATTGGTGCCATTAGTGGCATTTTGTAAAAAACCCCACAGATCAGGCTCAACAACGACCAATACAGGCTTCCCAAACGCGCCGATTTTCTGAAGCATCAGGACCCAATTGGCATAATAGGCACTCATCGTATTGGCACTTGCCAGATTTGCTGTGTCCTGTTGAATGTTATGCCCACCACAATAGCTACTGGGATTAGGACCGTTCGAGAGACAAATTTCATAGTAGACAAAAGCCGGCATATAGCCATGCTGCGCACTCTCTTGCATATAGTTGCTAGCATATTGGCCCGCTGGCTGATTCCACGTTTCCCAACCATGTCCCGTGTTCACTCCGCCCGTGAGATATTGATAGCGAAAATCGAAAACAGTGCCGTTCTGACTACGCATACTATCCAGCACTGAAGCAGTCCCGGGATTATTCATCACCCCAAAACTAAAGTATGATGGAAAGCCCGCTGGCACACTACCCGTTCCCGACGGGACAGGACCCGGCGGCGTACCAGGATTGGGCGCACCCGGCGAACCAACAGAGCCTGGCGTTCCTTGTGAAGACGGCGTCCCATTCACACCGGGCGTGCCCCACATACCTGGCGATGGCGTTTTGGATGCCTGCACTCCATTTTTACCACCCTGATGCGGTAAAAGCATGGAAATTGCTGCCGCTTCTGTTGGAGTCGTTGCCGGAACAGCTGCCGTCGATGGAACCTCCAGCGACAAGATCGTTTTATTAGCAACCTGACCAGGCATGCCCTGGCAGGCAGAGACAAGCACAAGCAGACAGACGTGAAACGCTGCCAACCCAAACCAGGTATACTTTCTCGCAGGGTAAGGTTTCATATTTTCCCCCCATAAATGGCTTTTTCCCCCGTTTGTAGTATACCGAATTAGCTCATATGAATACACCTTTTCTAGTACATTTGGGTAGACTTGCGGTACCTTTAGACAAGCCCTACACAAAAACAGCTACGCAATCTCTTCTTGCCTATCACGCTTAAAATTACTTTTTGCCTCTATCACGGCGATTACTCCGCTACGGCTCCTTGCCAACGACGTACAAAGGCCACAAATTGATCGCCCCGATCAAATTCGTTGAGAAACATACCAAAACTCGTAAAGCCCGGTGAGAAGAGCAGGACATCCCCTGGCTGACAGAGCGCAATCGCCGCCTCCATTGCCGGTGCAAAATCACCAAATACACCATGTACAGGGTTGCGCATCTCTTGCCTCTGTGCTTCACCCTCTAGCATCGGCAACAACTCATCCGTACCGTTGCCCGCTAACAACACAACTGCGCGACACCGTTCAAGAATGGTCGCAGGCCAGTCTTCCAAAGGAAGATGCTTTGTGTTGCCGCCCGCAAGCAGCACAATGGGTTGTGTGAACGCTTGCAATCCAACACGGCCCGCGACTGGCGTCGTACTCGTGCTATCATTAACAAAACGCACACCATTGACAACCGCTACCGTCTCCAAACGATGGGCGACGCCACGAAATGTATGGACCGCCTGCGCAATCACATCGTCAGCAATACCTAACACGCGTGCAGCTGTTGTCGCCAACAAAATATTTTCAAGGTTATGCTGTCCAGCTAGCGGTGTATCGGTAAAAATAAAAGGCTGAACCTCGCTTGAGCCACGCTTAAAACTACCACCACGCTTCAAGCTCGTGAACCATGTCTGCCCGAGAGCCTCTTCGCCAAAGTGCCGCGTCCAGGGATTGTCATAGTTGAACACTGCACTGTCCGTCTCGTTCTGATGGCGGAAAATCGTTGCTTTCGCCTCGGCATACTCTTCCATACCATTATAGGTATTCAAATGATCGGGATACACGTTGGTCATCACGGCCAGCGCAGGACTCAACTGATGGGGAACCAGCCCTTCTAACTGCCAGCTTGATAGTTCCAGGATAACCAACGTCTCGGCATCGATGTGAGGCAAGAGTGAAAGCGTCTCTACGCCCGCCACATTGCCGCCCAATATCGTCTTCATGCCACCAGCACGCACAATTTCATACAATAACAGCGTGGTTGTCGTCTTACCACGTGTGCCCGTGATACCCACAATACGTCCAGGGCATGCCAGAAAGAACAGCGCAATCTCCATTTCAATACGCGCCCCATGCTCTTGTGCAAGACGTAGATACGGCGAGGAGCGCGGCACGCCAGGGTTACGGATGACGATTTCAGCCCAACGAAAATCCTCTTCACGGTGTTGCCCCAAGATAAATTCTATGGGCAAGCCAGCCAGTGCTGCGACACTCGGAGCCAGTGTTTCGGGAGCTTTCATATCTGTCACGCGCACCTGCGCCCCCTGCTGTGCGGCATAACGGGCGGAAGCCATACCAGACCCTTGTAATCCTAAACCCATAACCAGCACACGTTTCCCCTGTAAATCCATGTGTTACTCTTTCTTTGCGCTACTACATGCTCACTATTTTTCCAGGCCAAACCAACATACGCTTAAATGTCCTCAGAAGCATTGCTGCTATCGTATAAGTCCATCGAGCAGGAAAGCTGGCAATAGTATACAACGGATATCGTGTTGTGTCTTCTGTCCCTACAGGTATATGCGGTGCTTGTCAAGAGGTATTATTGCTCTTGAGATGCAGCAACGGAAACAAAGAGGATAGCTTTCATCAAATTTGTGGTACATTGTACCATATGTCCTGAAAACTGGCGGCACGCAGCATTGTGACTAAACAAACGAAAGAAACCCACAAGATTTTTACTGGTGAAAATTTTCTTTCGCACGGCGTCAATAAAAACGGTATACTATCAGAGAGAAGAGTAAATTTAATAGTATCCAAGCGTGTATGTGATTAGCTCCCGGCGCGATGTATATGTGCTGTCCAGATAGCTAGAAGTGAAACATATGGAATACAGGCAAGCAGACCCATTTCAGCATATTCTTGATTATTTATCGATAGGTGTCGCAATACTCGAAGCAAACAACCATTGCGTGCGCTATGCGAACCCATACTTATGCCGCCTTTTACGCGAAGCATGGAGCAAACAAGAAATTATTGGGTGCATGCTTGAGGATATTATTCCAGAAATGCTGCGCCAGGCGGTGTATCCACACTTACAGCACGTCGTCACAACGGGAGAAAATGTCCAGTTGCCAGAAGTTCCTTTTGAAGGCTTTCTAGAAGCACGTGGACGTACCTACTGGAATATCACCATTGAACGTATGCCCGTCTCCTCCACAAAAGAAGAAGCGACGATTTTCATTACCCTTGAAGATGTCACGAACACCGTGCGTTCACGTCTCCACTTAAAAGCTATTCAGCACGTCTCATCGGCAATCGGCGGGCCATATACCTTACCATTAGTACTAGATAGCATCCTGCAAGCGGTCCAAGAAATGGTTGGCTCGACCCGTTGCGCTATCTTCCTCATTGATTACCCCATCTCAGGCATTGAAGAACAACTTATCCAACATGGGCAGCCCAGCCAGCCTGAAACCTTTCTACCACGCACGGCGACCCTAGCAACCCAGAAGGGCATGCATCTTTCAGCCTATAACTGGCGTCCACAGATCAACGAACAGATACTCATCGGACGGGTAGCCCTTGAACGTCGCCCACTGATTATTACTGATACCCGCGTGTATCCTGACTTGAACTTACCCTTGCTGGATGATGAGGGGAGAGCGCGCCGCCCCGGTTCCGTGCTATGTGTACCTATTCTTGAACCAAGCCCTACGCAAGAAACCAGCAAGCGTTCAGATCAGGCGTTTCGCCGCAGAACAGGCACGCACACGCCTACAGATGCGCTTTTGGGAACCATCGAAGTCTATCATCTGCGCTCACGTGGCTTTCCGGCGGAAGAGGTGCAACTGCTGGAACAGTTTGCCCAACAAGCAGGTCTTGCCATTCAAAACGCTCGTCTCTTCCACCGTATGGAACAGTGGGCGCGTGTCGCCAGCCGTAACGCCCACCAGAGCTTGAACATTATGCGTTCCATTCCCGACGGCGTGGTCATCTTTGATCCTCGCTGGCGCGTTGCCGACGCCAACCCGATTGCGCGCCACCTGCTTGGCTGGTCTAATGATGTCATTGGCCTCCCGCTACAGATGGTCTTGGCACGCACACCGCAACTCTTTCCACAAGAGATCATGCAAGCAACAGAGCCAGTGACGATGCTGGAGCAACATGCCATGCAAGGTCAGATTGATGAATTCAAAATGGAGAGTACGACGGGTCAGATAGATATTCGCTGTTCTTATACGCCCGTGCGCGATGAACCAGGCAATATTTTTGCCTTTATCGTGACCTACCGTGATGTCAGTGAACAGGTTGCGGCACGCGAACGCATCGAAGCAGAAGTCTTGGCACGCACCGCCGAACTGGCACAGCGCAACGAGGCACTACAACTGGCTCAGTTGGCACAAGAAATAGAGCAGGCCCGCCTTGAACTCTTGCTAGAGCGATTGCCCTCCGGCGTGATGCTCATCTCTGCCACAGACCACAGCATCACCATTATCAACACCCGTGCCGCCCATATCCTGCAACAGATGGGTGTGCGCCTGGAGCCTACTCATGACCCCAATACCGCGGCCCTCATGGCTGTTGGCATGAATAGTGAGGAACTGTTACGCCCAATTGTCACCTATCGACCAGGTGGAGCTATTGTCCCCTACGAAGAACGTCCCCTGCAACTGGCTTTACTACGCGGCGAAGCCAATGAGGCCGAGCTACATATGTATGGCCCTGATGGACAAATCATGTAC
>DAICZM010000375.1 GCA_027311145.1 Ktedonobacterales bacterium | reverse complement strand
TCAGAGACCAGCATCGATTTCGATTGATGCTGGTTTTTTTTTCGTGCCTACTCTGGCATCCTTATTCAGCAACGGTCTGCAAGAAGATATGCTGAAGATTGAGCGTGAGGTTCAAAACTTGGGTGGTAATGTGCCGCGTTCTCTTGACGAGGTACGTCTGCTCTTGCAGCAAATGCCTGATAATGGTGAAAGTCTGGCAGATATTCAGAAGAAAGCAAAAGCCAAACGAGACGAAGCGAATGCAGCCCGCAATCAGGTCAATGTGACAATGGAGGCAACAGCCTCCTTGCACAAAGAATGCACGCAGTTGGAAGAAGCGCGTGTGCGTGAGGGCTGGGACACGATTGATGAGCTACTGCGTGCTGACCTCTCGACGTTGGAACGTCTGCACCAAGAGATCACCCTTCTGGCAGGGCAGGAGAGTTTGCCACTGTCCAGTGTCAATGCACGTTTGCGTCGCACGGGCATCGCTTCTTCAGGAACCTTTGCGGAACTGCTGTCACCCCTGACGCCGATCTTGCCGGAGCTAGAAGAAGAGCAATTGGGCTTGCCTACCCTGGATACGCTGGTTGATAGCACAATGAAGGCCACCGAACGTGAGCTTGCCGCCCTCGATGGGAAAATCGATCTAGTCACAGATATGATGGGGCAGCTCAAGAGCCACCAGGAGTCTCTTGCGCTCTTGCTAATGCGCAAAAAAGTTATCGAGGAACGCCATACTCGTTACCAGACCAGCAATCCACTTCAGCAGCTTGAGCAGGCACGCGAACAGCAGGCGGTCCTGCGTAGCGCACTGCAAAGCCTCCAAGATTCACTGCGCCAGCGCGTTAAACCATTGGGTATCACGTTTGGACAGGCGGCGATCAATAATGCTGAGATTGCTGCACGCAAGCAGTTGGAAGAACTGTACACTGCCCTGGCGAGTAAACTCATATTCCAAGAGCAGCGTGAGCAGTACATCGAACTGTTGAAAGATCATCAAGAGTCGCTAGCCGAATACTATAAACAACTGGCGAAGTTTAGCAATACGCTCGGTAGTTGGATTGTGCCACCTAACCCATTTGCTGATGCTCTGAAAGCTCTGCGTATACGCTGTCAGCATGAATTGGCTGAGGCGAACGAAGTGGGCATTATCAAAGAACTTGACAGCTTACAGATGCAAGAGGGCGCATATCGTGCAAAAATTGCGCTCTGTCAGCAGGAGATCGAGGATGCGCAGCATAGTATTGCCGCTCTGCTCGTGCAGCGTCATCGTCCCATGCCTAAGAGCTATAGTTACTTAGACCTGTGTACGATTTGGCCTCTGCTCGCGGAATACAAAGCGGAAGACCGTGAGCATTTGGAACAGGAGCGTGTCGCAGTTGAGCAGGAGTTGCTCCACCTGGAGGCTACAGAGGCAGAGCTGAGTTCACGCTTGCACACGGGCGGTTCGGTGATAGACGTGCTGATGGCACATACACGTCTCGATCAGCAGGAGCGTGTCTATCAGACCAAGAAGCGCGGCAATGCATTGGTGCAAGCGACCAGTGAGCGGCTGTTGCGCAAAATCATCCCGCGCACGGAATATAATATGCAGCATTTGTTGCCGCTTATCACGAGCGGTCGTTACCATGATGTGCATCTGACGACCGAGGAGGAAGCCGGAAGCATCAGTGGCGGCCCATTTATCTTGCGTGTCTGGGACACGGCGGCAGGGGCATATGTCTTTAAGTCCGCCTTATCGGGTGGTGCGGCAGATCAACTCTCACTGGCCTTGCGTCTGGCCTTTGCTATTGCGGTGTTGCCACGTGAACTCACGGCAGCTCCGGGCATCCTTATTCTGGATGAACCGCTGAGTTCATTTGATCGTGCGCGTGCGCAGGCACTCGCCGATGCCCTTGCAGGAGAGTTGGTGAGTCAGCACTTTGAGCAAATCCTGCTGATCTCGCATAGCAGTGCTTTTGACCCGGCGATGTTCCCCTATCATGTCTATCTGGATAATGGGCTGGTTGTGGAGAGCAATCTGCCGGTTGTACAGGCGGTGACACACAGGGCCACGCCTATGCCAATAGGGAGTCCTGAAGACGAACTGGATGGCGGGGAAACGCTGCATATTGCTGCATTGCCCGCGTAAATAGAACGTTTGTAGAGAGTGTTTTGTCAAATAAGGAGCGGCTTTGCACGCTTGTGCAAGGCCGCTCCTTATTTGACACTTATTCTCTATTGTGCTAGGATACATTGTGAGGAAGTGTACTTTGGACACTACCTGACTCGGTTTCTACGCGCTCTGCTTTGGCATGGCGTGCGTATATATCGCGCATATTTAGAGTAGAAATGAAGGAATCCCGGCTATGGGAATGACACCACTCCCCATTTTAATTATGGTTGGCCTGGCGGTTCTCTTTGGTCTCCTGGTGATGGGCGTGACCGCGATTATCGGCCCTAAGAAGCCGACACCAGAAAAGCTTGCCCCCTATGAGTGTGGCATTCAAGAGATCGAAGCACCAACCCGGCGCTTCCCCGTAAAGTATCTCTTAACGGGTATGCTTTTTATTGCGTTTGACATCGAAATTGTCTCATTTTATCCTCTTGCTATTCTCATGCATCAGTTGAAGGTGTTTGGCTTGATTGAGTTGTTGGTCTTTTTGCTGGTGTTGGGAATTGGCTATGTGTATGTGTGGCGAAAGGGAGCGTTTTCATGGGAGTAAAAAACCCCTGGGAGCCGGTGCAGACTGTTTCAAACAGTCAGACGCCCCGGCAGCGACGCGAACTCCATGTAAAAAATGGTGAACTCGGTATTTTGACGACGCAGGTCAACAAGTTGATTGACTGGGGGCGCAGTGCGTCGCTCTGGCCCGCGCTTTTCGGTCTGGCCTGTTGCGCTATCGAAATGATGGCGACCAGTGCAGACCGTTTTGACATTGCGCGCTTTGGGGCGGAGGTCTATCGTGCCTCACCACGTCAGGCAGACTTAATGATTGTCGCGGGCCGCTGTTCGATCAAAATGGCTCCAGTGTTGCGCCAGATTTACGATCAGATGCCTGAACCCAAATGGGTGATTTCAATGGGAGCTTGTGCCTCATGCGGCGGCATTTTTAATAACTATGCCATCGTGCAGGGCGTCGATAAGATTATCCCGGTTGATGTGTTTATCCCAGGTTGCCCACCGACCCCCGATATGCTGCTTTTTGGCTTTAATGAGCTACAACGCAAGATACGCGAAGGCATTCCTAACCCGCCTGATCCTCTCAAGGCTAGCGGGCTGAAGTTGGTCGGGCCAGTCGGCGAAGAAGTATGATGCGGCGCGATAGCAGAGTATCCCGAGATGTTGATGTATGGCACGCAAAGGCGCGATTTCCAGCCCTTGACGTGCCATATACACGTCACGTATATAAGGAATAAATGTTGTATGGTTATAACAGCAGCATCAACGGTAGAAACGGTGAAGGAAAAATTTCCGCACGCCGTCCTCGACACGCTTGAGTATCGAAACGAGCAGACCCTTTTGCTTGCTCCAAGCATGTTGGTTGAGGTATGTAATTATCTCAAGCTGCGTATGGGTTATGATTTTCTCGAAACCGTCACGGCGGTAGACTGGCCTGAGCGCACACCGCGTTTCGACGTAGTTTACCAACTGCTTTCTATGACACACCAGTCTTTTCTGCGTTTGAAGGTGCAGGTAGGGCAGCAGCGTGAGGAGCATCCAGCTGTTCCGACTGTTACAGGTGTCTGGGTCGGCGCAAACTGGTATGAGCGTGAGGTCTATGATCTCTTTGGCATCACATTTACAGACCATCCCGATCTGCGCCGTATTTTAATGCCCCCTGACTGGACAACGCATCCACTGCGCAAAGATTATCCTCTCTCTGGTTTTGACCTGCCAGAACCACATTGGGGTGGGCAGATTCCTTACGGCTCAGACCCAGGCGTTGGTGGGCAAACGTTGCGCACATCCGATGGACGTGAATTGAATGAGCATCGCTCTAGTGTTAGTTCTGCTCAGGAGCCTGGCACACTGCCGCAGAAAGACGCTCACGGTCATGCATAGGCGGTTGGGCGACTGGACCTAACTTTTCACCGTCTGAAAAAAACAGCAAGAGTGCAAGAGATGACACGATGAAACAACAAGAAATTGAACGAGAATATCTCATCGAGGACAGCGAGCAGACGGAAGATGGGCAGCGCGTCGATACGATGAAGATCAATATGGGGCCGCAGCATCCTAGCACGCATGGTGTGTTGCGCCTTGTTCTCACCATCGAGGGCGAAACGGTTCTCAAGTCGATTCCCGATATTGGCTATTTGCATACGGGCATCGAGAAAACCGCCGAGTCTAAAACCTACCATCAGGCGTTGGTACTTACCGACCGTATGGACTATCTGGCCCCGCTCACGAACAATCTGGGCTATGCCCTGGCGGTCGAACGTTTGCTTGGCATTGATGATGAGATCACCAACAAAATCAACTATGTGCGCGTTTTGCTTGCCGAATTACAGCGTATTGCCAGTCATCTCGTCTGGCTAGGCACGCATGCCCTCGACCTGGGGGCGCAGAGTATGTTCCTTTACTGCTTCCGCGAACGCGAGGTCATTCTCGATATTTTTGAGTACATCACCGGCGTGCGTATGATGACCAGCTACATCTGCCCTGGAGGACTTCAGGCCGAACTGCCAGTAGGTTTTGAGCAGAAGGTCAAAGCCTTTACCAGTGTTTTTCCTGATCGTCTGCAAGAATACCACGACCTGCTCAGCAATAACCAACTCTGGCTTGAGCGCACGCGCAATGTGGGACGGCTGAGCGCGGCAGATGCCATCGCCTATGGAGCCAGTGGTGCTGTCTTGCGTGGCAGTGGCGTCGCCTGGGACATCCGTAAGGTTTTCCCCTATAGCGGCTACGAGCAGTTTGATTTCGATATTCCAGTTGGGAGCAATGGCGATGTCTACGATCGCTATATGGTTAGTATGC
>DAICZM010000374.1 GCA_027311145.1 Ktedonobacterales bacterium | reverse complement strand
GGGTTGGGGGTCCCCGCCGATGACGTACAACCGCCTGGCTGCCCGCCCCGTGTGCCTTCCCTTGACACTAATTAGCGTAAGTCACACAAGTTGGGTTGTTGTCGCTCTTGGCTGATGTTTTTCAGAGGAGCAATTGACGGGCATCATGGGTGAAGGAAAGGTATCTTGGTTGGTAGGAATGAAAGGGGGAATGATGGAACAAGCGTTACTGACAACTCAGGCCCAACTCGCGGAAACATATGGAGTGGTTCACTTGCTCTTTTGCCCGAATGCCTGGGCGTTGCGTCATCACTTCATTCATCACGGTACGGGGGAAACGATACGAGCGAGGTGTAACCGTTGGGACTGCTTGTATTGTGGGCCACGCAAAGTCGATCAATGGCGACAGATGATTCAGGCAGCTGAACCCACGTTGTTTCTGACGTTGACGAAAGCGGGGACCACGGTTGAGGAAGCGGCGCGGGCGTTGACGACGTTCCTGCAATATGTACGGCGTGGCTCCAAAGGCAGAGGGCCGAATCACATTGGGGCGCGTCTGGCGTATCCCGTGGAATACTTCGGGGTCTTAGAACGGCATCGCAACTTTGCAGAGAACGGTTTTCACTGGCATCTGCTCTTGCGTGGAGTTGAACACCTCCCGTACAAAGAGATCATCCAACCAGCATGGCGGTCGGCTCGGCATGGAGAGGCGGAAATTGGTCATATTGAAAAGATACGCAAGCCGCAAGCGATTGGCTATGTGACAAAGTATCTGACGAAAAACATCGTGTATGCGGAAAAAGGAACACGAGAAAAAGAGCGTGAGATGCTCTTCCTGGAACTTGATGCGCAAGGGAATCGGCATCTCGAGCGGCAATCCGTCTTGGTAGAAGTCGAGAGTCATGCGAGGCGTATTCGCTATTCACGTAACTTCTTCCCTGAGCAGATCAGTGACCTGCGGCGGCGATTGTTCTCGGACCTTGAGGGCACTGAGGTAAAAGAAGAGGGCGAGAGTACAGGAGCGGAAACACCAGCAGAAGAGGAGCAACCCGTGCAACGGTCGGCCTGGACGCTGGTGGAAGATGCGGAAATGACGACTGATCGGGATGAATACAAGCGGCGGCGGCAAAAAGCGTTACTTGATGCGCTGGAAGATATTCAGGCTGGTCGGCGGCGGCTCTCGCGACGTGTATTGAACACATGGGCTTACCAACGTCGTGAGCGAAACAAGAAAATCGTGTATGGTGATGATGAGTAGATAAAACGAATTTTTCAGGCATGCGAAAATTGGTCGCTCATGGCGGGCCATTCGACTGCTGGTTGGTTATGTTGTTTCAAGAATAAGTCAGTAGCAAGAACATTGCTCCTGGCTTTTTTGTTGGTTGCTGTGTTGATGAGAGGGGTGTGTGCATGGCACAAGCACAGATGAATACAAAAAGGCGGGTTGTGGATGGGGCAACCTCACAAGAGACCTATCCTGTCGAGGTTATCCAGCTGCTTGATGTGTTGGCTCGTATTGAGGCTCGTCGTCAAGCCAAGTTACGAGCGTTACGAAAGGATGGGGAATAATGCCTCGTCAAAAGCATCATCGTGATCGCGTCTATCAAGAGATTGGTGAGCCTGGACCTGGGGCACTGGCTGTTGGCTATGTCCGCTATAGTTCAGAGCTTCAGAATGAGACTAGCATTGTCACCCAAAAGCGTCTGATACAAGAGTTCCTGAATAAGAAGGGGTGGAAGCTGGCGCGCTGGTATGAAGAGCCTGAGCAAAGTGCAAAGTATGACAGTATAGAGGAACGTCCCGTGTTTGCGCAATTGCTGCATGAAGCTGGCACACGCTTTCAGGTCGTCGTTTGCGCGTTTAGCAATCGCTGGGCGCGGAGTATGGAAGCTGGTTATGCTTCGCTCTCGCGTTTGCGTCGGTTGCGTGTCTGGTGGGCAACGGCGGATGAACGTTGGGACATTGATCGTGTGCAGCAAGATGGTTTTGACGTGGCCTTTGCTGTCGATATGCAGATGAATGCAAGCTATGTGCGTCAACTCTCCAAGCGTACTATTGCTGGCAAGGAAGATCGGGCATTGGCTGGCTATCATAATGGCAACGTGATGTTTGGCTATCGGCCTCCTGAGTATCCCAAAGCTCCTGACGGTGCGCCTTCCACTTGGCGACCTCCACGCACTCCGGCATGTCCTGACCCTGTGACCTTTCCGGCATTGGTGCGCATTGGTGAATTAGCGGCGCAAGGCTGGTCTGATCGAGCGATAGCGAATGCTTTAGAGGGCTATGGGTATGTCTCGAAAACGGCACGTTTTGGGGAACGCTTGCTCACAAAAGATACCATTGCAGCTATTCGCCGTTCTTGGTTCCCTCGTGAGTTTGCTCCTGGGGGTGGTTATGGGACAGTTGATGCACCTTCTGGTGAATTTGTTGAGGGCAAACATCAGGCGGCGTGGCCCTATGAACTGTGGCAACGGATGGTCGAGGTCAAGATTGGTCAATACCATCGTCCGACAAAAGATGCGCAAAAACAGCCTCGTGAGTTTAGTCGTATTATTGTCTGTGCGGCGTGTCGGCGTCCTCTCCGTGCAAAAGGGGGCGGTAGTAAATCACTTGCCTATTATGTCGATACGAGTCTTGAGCGGAAACTCCCCTGTGCAACCTCTGGCAACCTTTCGGTGAGAAGTAGCCTGGTCATGATGCAATTCGGGGATATTCTGCGTAGTATTGAATTACCTGAAACTTGGCGTGAAGAGATTGCAGTGCGTTGTCATCGGGAACAGCATGGGGATGATACTGATGCGCAAAGAATTCATAAGCGACGTGCGGAAATTGCGGCGGAACAAGATCGCTTGATAGCAGTCTTCACGAAAGGGTACCTTGACGAGTCTGACTTTGACGAGCGCATGGGACGTTTGCGAACGGAATTGTTTGCACTTCCGATTCCTGAGACACGGGATGCTGAGAAGCTGACACAAAAGGCCATTTCGGCGGGGGAAACGCTCGCACATATGGCTGATTACTGGTATGAGGCGTTACCAGAGGAACGGCGTGATATGGTGTGGTCGTTGCTCACCATAGAAGGATTGATCTACGATCTGGAACGCTTTGCCATTATTGGGTTGAAACCACGTGAAGGGGTGCTACCTGTGCTGGCACTTGGCTTAGAGGCAACAGGCATGTGGGAACAACGGGATGGTATGCTCTGGTTGCGTGATGACTATTGGCCTCTCAAGCGTGATGAGACGTATCCTTCTCGTCCACCTAGCCTGACTCCTGCGCAACAAGAGCGGGCTATTGCCCTGATACGTCAAGGTTTGTCATTGCGGAAGGTAGCGGACTTGTTTGAAACCTCGTATGAGGTGATACGTCGGGTCGTTGCTCGTCATGGAATTCCGTTACAGAGAAGTGAACGAAAGCTGACTGCTGAGCAGTTGGAACAAGCGTATGCGCTCTTGCGTGCGGATGTCCCGTTTCGGCAGGTAGCGCAACAATTTGGTATCCATGCGGAATCGCTGCGGCGGTTGGCATTGCGCGATGGGGTGACGCTCCGAGCAAGGGGGGAAAAGCAGACACCGACCCAGCGCAAGCTGACGGAAGAGCAACAGCAAGCCGTATGTGATCTGGTGCGGTCTGGGGTCTCTATGAGACAGGCTGCGAAACAGTTTGGGATGAGTCGTCAGGCGTTGCAACGATTACTGAAGGGTCAAGATCACTAGATTTTGTGCATGAGAGACATACAAAAAGGACGCTGGCATTTTTTGTCGGCGTCCCTCATTTTGTGTCTTGTGGCGGAACCGACGGGATTCGAACCCGCGATCTTCTGCGTGACAGGCAGACATGTTAGGCCACTACACCACGGCTCCTTAATACGTTACGTCCTCGATGTCTTACAACATTTCGTCCGTGCTTATGATAATATCAGACGGACCGCGTGATGTCAATACTTTTTGACCACGAATTTCTCCTCTTTCCCCGTTTCTCTAAAAAATGCGGTATGCCTGTCCTTCTGGTTAAGACACGAGGTCTGGCTGCGTACTTTTGCTATTAGCTCCGGTTTCATGCAAGCCTTGGAAAAGACCTGTATACTAAACACAAAGATGACTTTTGTCCTAACACACGATGCTGAATACGGCTTTTCTGGAAATGTTAAGGCTAGTTTTCACGATACGAATACGACTACTTGGGAGGCGATGATGAGCGAGACACTAATTGCCAATGTTCCTGTTGCAGTTGCTCGATCTACTACTACACAGGGCGTGACCTCCTGCCCGATCTGTCATGCGTTCTATGGACCTGCACAAGGCCAAGAATATCTTTTGAAGGCTCCGGCTTTGGCGGTCGAGGCCGCTTTTATGAGCATGTGCCATTTCTGTTTTCGCTGCCGTCGCCCATCCTGTCCGCAGTGTTGGGATGCTGTCCATGGCCTTTGTGGTGCGTGTGTCCACGAGGTCGGTCTCATCTTTCGCATAGAGTCGGCTCCTCTACCTGGAACGTTACCTTTGCCCTCTCGCCAAGCCCAGACACAGCAGAGTCAGCGCAAGCTGGCTACACCGCTATCCCTCGTTTACATACAAGCCGGGCAGCTTGAGCAACCTCCAATTGCCACGCCCACCGCTGTGATCGCACAGAGACCCGCGAGCCGTTCAACAGAGCCTGTCCAACTTGTTGCGCCAGAACGTGTCAGAATGAGTCCGTTTGCTCTCCGCGTCCGTCGCATTGAGCTTGGGTTGACCTGGTTCCTCTTTGTTCTCTTGCTTGTACTGGTACTATTGATCCTTGCCGCCACTTTTTTTGTCAGCGCGAATGTCTGGCTCATCAAAATACTCCATGTGGATATCCGTGCCGAACTCACCTACCTCTGGCAACTGTTTTTAAGCATTTTGCAACTAATACGTCATGGCTGAGTTTCTGTAACTGTTCTGCTTGCCGATGCACAGTTACCCTAAAAATCCTATTGTTGAATAATGT
>DAICZM010000373.1 GCA_027311145.1 Ktedonobacterales bacterium | reverse complement strand
CATTTAAAGATGTGGGTAAGAATCAGGCCTGAAGGGCATGAGGTTTTACGGGCACTTTTTATAAAAAGGGTTCTTGCCAGGCGTTGTTTTTTGAGAGTTTATCTGCCAGGCGTGTTGGTTCTGGCAAACGATAGCCCTTGCTGCATGCCAGTACGTATTTGATGCTCGTTTCCAGGCTGATGCGATGTCCGATAGAGATAATCATCGGATTGACGTGTGTACGCGTGCGGACCACTGCTCCGATGACTGCTTTTTTATCAATCAGCGGAACCCACGCGCCTGCCGCCTCGTCTAACGCTGTTTTATCGTAACGCCCGACCAGGATAGATTTACCACAACCAATTGTCGGTAGATCAAGCCAGAGACCGAGATGCGAGGCGATGCCGATGCGGCGCATGTGTGCGATGCCCATACCATCGACCATGACAAGATCGGGTTGCAGGCGTAATTGCCGGAAGGCTCCTAGCACGCATGGAGCCTCGCGAAACGAGAGCAACCCTGGAATATAGGGCATCCGCACCGCTTCTTCGTAAATGTGCTGCTCGACCAGTTCTAACGTTGGATATGTGAGTAGCACGACTGCTGCACGCGCCATACCGTTTGTCTCGTTAATCGCCATATCAACGCCTGCGATATGCTGGACCGCATTCAGTTGGTCTTCACGAATGACGCGCTCTGCCAGTTCGCGTTGTAACGCGATGGCTTCTTCCGGCGGGAGATTCCACTCGTGAAGTTTTTGCTCGCTATATGCCATTAAGCCCTATATTCTCAGTGGCCCTACTAGTGGGCCTCGGCCAGAAAAATCATGCGTGGACTTTCCAGGTGATAGGGTCCGAGATCATAATTGCCATAGATCTCTTTCACGCTGAAGCCCGCCTGCTCCAATAAAAGCTCCATCTCACCACGCTCAAAAAGATAGAGCTGTGTCGTCACAATGGTACGCTGCACGCTACTACTCTGACTCTGCTGATCGTAGAAATGGGTCAGTTCTAAAAGATGGCGGTCGGTTGCATTCGCGGGGCTGACGAAGTGGCTGAGGAATGTGCCGTCGTCATTGCGCCATGTACCCTGATGGAGCATGTGACTTCCCAACTCTTCCATATAGCGCGCATCGGCATTGCTGATATCGAGCAAGAAGGTCGCCCCTGTGCTGAGATGGGAGCGGATAGCGGCTAAGGCCTGTTTTTGGTCACGTCTGTTGACGAGGTGGGCAAAAGAGCCGAGGGCAACGAAGGCCATACGAAATTTGCGTCCCAGCGTGAGGGTGCGCATATCTTGCTCGACCAGCGTGCAGCGTCCTGTGAGTTTCTCGTGTTGTATGCGCTGGCGAGCTAGCTCTAGCATACGCGGTGAGCTATCGACGCCGATCACTTCGTAGCCTTCGTGTGCCAGTGGCAGCAAGGCGCGTCCGCTGCCGCAGGCGAGTTCCAGGATAGCACCGCCGCTCAGTTCTGCGTAGTTCAGATACATATCTAAGTCTTCGCGGAAGTGCGCGTGTTCGGCGTCATAAAAAGGGGCAATCAGGTCGTAATCATGCATAATGTGTTAGATACCATCCATACTGTTAATTTTTGCTGTACCGCCATTCTGCACAAAGGTAAGCTGTACATCGTAGGTTGTTCCATCTTGGCGTGTAACTTTGACTGTGAGATATGTGAGATTGCTTCCAGGGGTGTTAACTGAAAAACTGGTCACTGGACCATGTGCGCTATCGACTGCCTGTGCTGCTGCTGTAAAGGATTGTTGGTCATTGGCAATTGTTTGTCCATTGATCGTGATAACCACGTTGCTGTCAACGAGCGTATAGGCGTGGGCATAATCTTGTTGTTTGATGTACTGGTAGTATTGGCTGGTCGTTAGTACGGGGCCTGCTGCCTGTTTAATGAAGTTAAAGCCCTCGAAGCTCGCGATACTGCATCCAATACAACTGAGTAGAATGACACCACCGACGATGCCGAGCGTAATCCAGAGCCAGCGGAGCGATTTTTTGGGCGGGGGTGGCTGCATATAGCCTAGCATCGGCTGTCCATAGGCGGCCTGCTGGTAGGGTGGTGGCTGCTGTGGCTGGTAGGGCGGCGGCATATAAGACGTGGGTGGTGGCGGATACGGCGATTGTGGCTGTTCCTGCGGTTGCTCATACGGTATATGCTCATATGGCGGCTGGTTATTCTGCTGATACGGATCGTTATCCATGGTTATTTCCCCTCTGTATTTAGTTATCCATAGATGGAATATTTTGTAAAGACTCCAGACTATCCAGGCCATATAATTTTATGTGCTCAGATAGATGAAGTTTTGTAACTTTAATTTTCATGACTCGGTCATTTTCAAATGTGACAAAACCTACGTTGATACGATAATTTCGCTCACTGGCAGCATTTCTAAGGTCCATAAGATTGATACTATCATATGGTTCAAATGATGTGGGATTGACCTTGCATTCGTATCCTTCTGCTTTCTTTCGGATTTGAGAAAGTGCTGCCACATCCACTTCTTGCACTGTGATATCTCTATAGTTCTCAATAAACCTCTGGTTGGTTAAGCATTGTTCGCCCGACATGTTGTAACGATGTTGGATTAAATGATGTACAAGCAGTTCGAGAATTGCGCCACGCTGATATTGTATTTTGCCTCTATCTCGTTGTTGATATAGCTCTGATAAAAGCTGAATAAGAGTGCTAATATGTGGTGGAACAGTAACAATGCCGTTTTGGTCGGGACGACTATAGAGCTGATATAAGGCGTCTAAACTGCTTTTAAAATTGGGTTGATCTTTAGAATGATAATTTTTAATAAAAATAGCGGTAGGGCGCAACAAATTTTTGTCTTGTAGCAAAATATCAACAACTCTACGAACATATATGTGGTGGTGAGCCGCATCTATTCCAGGACTTGCTGCAGAAATAAGTTGCATCTTTACCTTCTCCTATTTAACGCATCCCCACTGCAAATTATTTATTTGTATCTGTTTCAGTGTCAGAAGAATAAGATGCCAATTGTACTAATGGGAGAACAATCATTGGGACTTGCAAGCGAATGCATAAGCTGAGGAGAAATTCTCGTGCTGAAGGCAGCATAACACTAAGACTCCCTTGCTGCAAAAAATATGTTATCTTTTCCAGCGAGTAGTGTGGTTCATAGCTAAAAATCCCTACCAATTTAAAATAAATCTCAAAAAAACGTGGCTCATGAGGAAAATGAGCCTTTACGTCTAATTCTACTTGTGCCTGTGAAATTTCCGCGTTAATCCCTATATTGCTAAGATTTAGCTGTGTCTCAACGCTAGACTGGACTATGTTGTTTATATCTACTGGGCTATCTAAAGGAAATCGTCTGGCTATAATCTCTATAGGAAAGATATTACGTAACTGTATTTCAAAAGGGAGTAATGGTAGCTGTTGGATCGCAGATGATAAAGTTCCTTGTCCTTGCATGTCTTTCTCAAAAGAATCAGATTGCATGATATTTTCCTTATATAATACACCGCTATGCTATCGTTGGTATATCATGTTTCGTCGCTATGATATGAACAGGGTTAGGTAGCGAGCTTTTCCAGGCAATAGCACCACTGACTGTCTTTACTTGTTGATTTTGCGTGATACTTATCTGAACCCGGATGTTTGTCACTAAACGTTCCTGCGCCAATTGACGCCAGTATAGGGTAGGAAGCTCATACATCCATCCCTGAGCCTCTGCTGCTGTATGTACCTGAGAGAGCGTGTATAATGCAGAGGTAATATTATTTAATGTGACTAAATCGTCAATGGAACGAATAGATATCTGTTTACTGATACCCATCATTTCAGGAAAAAATTCTGTAACAACACCCCTTATTGTCTCTCTGCGCTCTTCAGCATCTATCCCTTCATGTTCAGCTTTTTGTTGAAATGTGGCGATAATATCAAGGAAATGTAAATCTAGCCGATTGATAAGGTATTCAGCGATTTTTGTCATACCCAATGCTTGATACTGTTCAGGTAGCAGAACGAGAAATTCTGTTACTCTTTTTATAACGTCTAGAGATGGGTGATGAGATTGGCTATATTGTTCTTCAAAGTAGCTGATCAAGTGTTGAACGCGCTCCGAAAGAACAACCTGCCCGTCTTCAAAAAGTGGTATTGGTGTATCTTGCATAGAACTCTCCTCATCTCTACCATAATTCAGACAAATGCATCTGTCAGTACAATAATATCATATCATGAGAATGAAAAATAGATATTGGTGCATCTCAGTAATGATAGACTAACATCACAAATATTCTGTACGAGGAGTCTTTATGCGTGCGTTAGTCTATCGTGATGGGGCATTGACGCTGGAGCGAGCTTATGTCCGACCTGTGCCAGCAGAAGGTGAGGCATTGGTGCGCGTGCTGCTGGCAGGTATCTGCAATACTGATATCGAGATTGTGCGAGGTTACATGCATTTCGAGGGCGTGCTTGGGCACGAGTTTGTGGGTGTAGTCGAAGAACTCTCGGGTCAGCGTGCGCGTGAACAGTATCAGCATCTGCTGGGCAAGCGCGTGGTGGGCGATATCAACGCTGCCTGTCGGCGTAGCGACTGCTGGTATTGTCAGCACGCCATGCCGACGCAGTGCCCACGCCGCACAACGCTCGGCATTGGCGGGCGCGATGGTGCGTTTGCCGAGTACCTGCTGCTGCCAGTCGAGAATCTGCATCTTGTACCCAACAACGTGAGCGACGAGGAAGCCGTGTTCGTTGAGCCACTGGCGGCAAATTTCGAGATGCTGGAGCAGGTCCATCTCCATCCTAGCGACCGCGTGCTGGTCTTGGGTGATGGCAAGATGGGCCAGCTTGCCGCACTGGTGCTGGCTCTCAGCGGTTGCGCAGTTACCATGCTCGGCAAGCACGAGGAGAAGTTGGCTCTCGCCGCCCAGCGCAATATTGCGACACGTCTGCTACATGATAGTGCAGTGTTCACCGTTCATGCAGATGAACGTGTAGAC
>DAICZM010000372.1 GCA_027311145.1 Ktedonobacterales bacterium | reverse complement strand
AGATGTGTTTGCTGGTGGATACGAAATCGGGGAATATTGCCTGGCAACAGATATAAATGGTACAGCCATTGAGGACTTATCAGGAATATTTCCGTTCCCTAGTTTATCCTAAGCTCGTACTACAACACCGCCAAAGACGTGTACAACGCTCTTTCCCTGTAACACAATCGCACCAGCGCGATTCGCGGCAACCTCGACGCGCAAGCCGTTCTCTAGCGTCACTTCACGCGCATAGCCGAGTTCTGAAACACACACGATCATGCTGCCACCATTCGACAATTGCCGTTCGACTATAAGAAGTGGCTGCCCACTAAAAGCCTGTTCTGCACGCTCTTTCACTGCCTGGATGAGAGCTTGCTGACCCAGATAGCGTTGGTAGAACATAGCAATAGTGCTCGTATCGCTGCAACATTCCAGCGGTAGACCGCTCCAGACAATGCTTCCGCTGCCATGCCGATAGACATGCACACTATTATTGGCCTTCTTGAGATAGCCAATCTTCTCGCCATCATAGAGCAAAGATACATGCTGCCCTGGACTCATCTCCAACCGCTCATAGCGGCTGACAGGCTCGACACGTTCAGTTTCCCCCATCTCCGTCAGCATAGGGGCGTGAGACAGGTTGTAGGAAGAGTGCGTGATGACGCCGCTGACAAGCAACGTGCCACCCTCGAAAACATATTTTTGCAAGGTCTTCCACGTCTCAGCTTCAAGCATCTGCACACTGGGAAGAATGAGCGCACGCGGTGCAGTGCCTAAACTGGTAAGAGCCTGTTGCAGACGCTGCTCACCGACCAGTTGCGGCACAATGCCCAGGTGATAGCCTAACGCGCGCACCGCCTGCTGAGTCGCCTCGATAGCCAGTTCTGGACGCACAAACCACTGTCCATATGGGACGACTACCCAGACAGCAGGCAGTTGCTCTGGCTCGACTATGCTCGTATTGAGAACCTGCATCAAGCGTCCGAAGGCGCGCATGACACCCAGTTCAGGCTTCTCGCTACCATCGGTGCGCACCAGACCGATGCTATTCTCGTTATCGCTGGTCATATAGCTATTGGTATGCCAAAGCCATTGAATCAGTCCCGCACCTCTGGCAGCAAGCCCTGTGATTAGCTTGCGCTCCAGCAGGTCGGCATTCGCCTGCTCGCTGCGCCAGGGTCGTCCATCGACATCGCGCACCAGCATCACGCCCGTTTCCTGGATAATATTTGGCTTGTGCGGTGTCTTATCAAGCAACATGTCCCACAGCAGAGCATCGTTGTTCCACCAGGGATGGGTTGTCGTGTAGTCTACAGCGTCAGCATAGAACTGCGGCGCGAGACGCACACCCGCCTCGTCCTGGCCCACACCCACAAGCGTCTGGCTCCCTGCCGCACGAATAGCCTGATACATGCGCGCCGCCCATTGCCTGAACATATCTTGCGAAAAATGCGTGTAGTCCGCGACCTGGAACATATAGTGCATGTTGTTGTCGCGCACATGCGTCCCGTAATCGCTTGTAGCAGGCGGATGCACATGCTCCCAACTCGGCAATTCAGCAGGCGTTTTGCGCCAGCGCAATTGCAGTTCTTCCAATGTTGTGCGCTTTTTGAGCCATTCCTGAAAGGCTCGTAGCTCAAAACGATCATAATTGGGGATTGGACGTTGAGCGAAAATCTTCGTAGGGTCGCCAAAGCTTGGCTCATTAATCAGGTCCCAGGAAAGCAATTCGACCAGCGCATAGCGGTGAGCTACCAGCGCGACAAAATCCTGTTGTGCCTCAACTGAACGTGGGTCGAGCCAGGGATTTTCACCCTCGAAAAGCGGCGGGTAAAAAGCAAAAAAGTTGAAGATAAGCTGCATATCGTGCTTGCAGACCGTCATTACAAAAGCATCCAGGGCACGCAAAAAGGCTTCATTTGCCATCCCTGCCAGTGGAACAAACTCGCGCCACGCGCTCCACAAGCCCGTGCGCAGTGTGTTTATGCCAGCTTCCTTCATCTCCACAATGTCGCGCTCCCAACGCGCTGGATTGGGCAAATGTAAGAATTTGCGCTGCACAACGCTATCCATGTAGGTCGTGCCAAAGAGAGGGAATAACGTATCTGACTGATAAAAATAATCGCGCCCAGCCGTGAGACGCTTGCCTCGTGTCGCTTGCACCAGCGCGTTATCCCAGAGCCAGACACCCGTTTCCTGCGTGAGTTGCTGCCCTTCTTGCGTGTAATAGCTACTAACAACACGATAAAGGCCGGGCTGCTGCTGTATAGGTAACGAGATGCGCTCTTCCTGTAGAACAGGTGAAGCAGGAAAATGGAGCGTTTGCTGTTGCAATATGCTATCACTGTCTGGAGCATAGCAAGCAATATCCACATGCAGGTCATAAGCAGAGCGGACAGCGACACGCAACGTTGGCCGTTCGCCGGATTGATAGCAGGCCAGGACGGGACGCACATCACAGGTAATAACACCCTCGCTTGCCAGCGCGATCATGTTGCGTATGGCTTGTGCATTAGCGCGCCAGACCTCGTCACTTGCGGGTTGCCAGGCCAAAATCAGCCAGCGTCCGCCCTTGAAGCGTCCTGAACGTTGTTCCAGCAAGAACGCAGGTGTGGCTACTTTGCGCCCATTCGCAACCGCATATACCAGAGGAACGAGTAGCGTATCGAGAGGGCCAGCTGACCCCAAGTCTTCGGGATGGTCGGAGACCTGCGTCAATTTGGGATAGCAGGACCAGAACATGCCCAGTGGCTGCGGTGGTATGGAAAGAGCGCACGACTTGAGCAATTCCGCTCCCTCCGCAGCCTGTAACGTCACCTCTTCTTTTGTGACTATAGGAAATATTGGGCCAAGAAAGAGCTGGCGGGTGTAGGAGTCTTGTTCAGGTTCTACAGTGCCAGCAGCGGTGACGGGCCGCGAGAAGGGCATTCCGCCCAAAATAGCGCAATTGCCGCCACCTTCAAGAAAATGCAAGATCGCAGGCCAGGCACTTTTCGGGAAATATGGGCCATGCAATGAAACGAGCGTATAATAGCCCTCAGTTAGCTTGCGCGCAAGATGAGCAGATGTGACGGCCTCAAAGGGTTCCGGCACTAGCTCGCTCACAAGCGCAAGATCACAAGTGTGGGGCATACTGGGGTCATAAAAAACGAGTGTACGAACGTCATTTTTCTGTGCAGCCATTATTCCTCAACATCTATTTGCTTCATGCAAAGAGCAGCGGCAGCGTTTTCAAGCCGCGAAAGACCATGCCCGTCTCCCACTCGACCCGCTCTTCTTCAAGATGCGGTTGTGGCAGACGGCGAAGGAGAGTATTAAAGGCAATCTCAGCCTCTAGACGGGCCAGCGGCGCGCCCAGACAGAAATGAATGCCCTGACCAAACGAAAGATGGCGATTCTCCAGACGTTGCAAATGAAGCTGATCGGAGTCAGCAAATTGCGCAGGGTCGTGATTAGCAGAGCCTAGCGAGACAAGCACGTTTTGTCCAGCTTGAATCTGCTTGCCGCCCAAAACAACATCCTCTTTAGCGCGGCGAGAGGTCGCCTGCACGGGGCCATCATAGCGCAAAAGTTCTTGTACTGCAGAGCTAATGATCTCTGGATGTTCTTTCAACAATTGATACTGTTGAGGATGCTGCAACAAGGCCATCATGCCATTGCCAATCAGGTGCGTTGTCGTGCCATGGCCCGCCGCCAGGAGCAGGACACAATTACCGAGTAGCTCCTCTTCGCTTAGCACGTCTCCGCCCTCTTCCGCTGAGATCATTGCCTGTAACAAGTCTGGTTTGGGTTGCGTGCGCCGTTGTGCAATAATTTCACGGAAATATTGCATAAACTGATTAACGCCGACAAATGCCTGAATGATCTCCTCCATCGTTAATTCGCGGCCCTCCAGGATTGCACCAAAATTACCTGTCCAGACCACAAATTGCTCACGATCCTCTGGCGGAACGCCGAGCATTTCCGCAATCACGATGGCAGGCAAAGGATAGGCAAAATCCTCAATCAGGTTGCTCTGTCCACGCGCAAGCAACACATCCAACAATTCATCAACAAGCTGCTGAATACGCACGCGCATCGCTTCAACGACACGCGGCGTGAAGGCTTTAGCAACCAGCCCACGCAGGCGCGAGTGATCTGGGGGATCAAGAAAGAGCATCTGGCGCGTTAGTGCGCGTATGGGTGGTTCCATCATCGCCAGCCACTCGGCAGGAATCCAATCCGTTGTTACCTCGAAACGCGCAGCCGACATATGGGCATCGCGCAGTACGGAGAGGACCTCACTATAGCCAGTAATCACCCAGTTTCCTAGCACCTCATCCCAAAAGACAGCACCCTGCCGGCGCAATTGTTGATATAACGGATACGGGTTTGCGGCATAACGAGGGAGAAAAACCTGTTTGAGACTAAGCTTCTGCTCGTGTTCTAACTGCATGGTATTGTTCCTTTGTGCATTGAGAACTCTATCCCTGGCGGTATTTCGTTTCACTCATCCCAAGCGTCCTCTCATTCTACCACTCCCAGGCAGCATGTGACTATTTTTTCCCAGTTTCCAAAAATCCTGGAATTCCTGCCAAATTCCCCTTGACAAGCGGTTTTTTTTTGTTTATACTTTGTGCAATCGGTTGCGCAATGTACTTACCGAAACAAATGGAGTTCTGATAAGTTCGCGCATACCTTCCGTACAGTATTGTACAGGAGATTGTTGACTATGTCTGTCTCTATCTATGACATTGCCAAGAGGGCTGGTGTCTCTGCTTCTACCGTTTCGCGGGCGTTAGAGGACCATCCACGCATTGGGGCAGCGACCAAGCAGCGCATCAATGAGCTTGCCAGGGAAATGAACTATGTTCCCAGCACAGTTGCCAAAAGTCTGGCCTCAAATAAGACCTGGACGATTGGCATGGTCCTTGCGACCATCTCTGATCCGTTTATGGGACGTGTTATAGAAGGTGTTGAGCATGCGGCAATTGAGGCAGGTTTTAATGTTTTCGTAAGTACCTAGCAAAATGATCGTCAG
>DAICZM010000371.1 GCA_027311145.1 Ktedonobacterales bacterium | reverse complement strand
GGACATACAGCATTATGCTTTTACTTTCATTGAGTATCTAACATTCCACATGCTTGAAAATCCGATTTTATCAAATTGATATATATTGATTTTAGAGCTTTTTTATGCTAGCATATATCAATAAAGAGCTTAAAAATTGAAGGAGGCAACACCGATGGCAACCGTACATTGTCCCAACTGCGGTACACTAGGTATTGAGGGGAGACCATGTGGCAACTGTCACCGTCAAATCCCAATCTCAACACGCTCTGCTACTGTTACGCCACCAAGCCAGACTATAGCACCCACTCCAATGACAGGCAATGCGCCACACAGGCCAGAGCGCAGCTTTCAAGCTGGGCAGCGACGCGAACTCTCTTCACTAGCAGACGATTCGGCATCGACTATCGATATACAACAATCAGCCAACCCGCCCGAACCAATCCCAAGTGCATATCCACTCGAAGAGCAGGCGACACAACTAGTAATGAACAACGAGGAAACGGTCGTCTATGCCCCCCCCATGCCCTCACCAGCACAAGCAGTCGAACAGGGCAATGGCACAAATGCTCCAAGCCCCGCTGCCACCGAAAGAGGCCCCAAAGGATCTTCCCGACGCTCTACAAACGTAACGCCACAACCACTCGCGAAATTACGCGCGGAAATGCAGCAACTACTCACACTCATCACAAGCAACGCTGCTCAACGCTACTTTCCAGGTGACGAACAGAAACGTGCCGAAGTTTTACTTCGTTGGGAACATGAGCTAAAAGTCGCCCTCGCTTACATTGATTTGCTGGCAACACAGCGCATCGCCCGTCAATACGATGAGCAGATTCGGCGTAGCTTGACCCAGGCCCTCCATCAGTTCGACTTCAGACGGGCATTTGAAATCAAGCTGATCGGACGTACTGGCGTCGGCAAAAGCACACTTTTCTGCGCTCTGCTTGGCGAAGATATTTTCCCCAGCGGAAGTGGCAAACCGATCACCGGAACACGCATCAAAGTTCGTTTCGCTGATATTAGCAATGCTCAAGATGGTGAAACTATGACCGTCTCTCTGCGCGACGGTACGACCAAGACATTCTCACGCGCACACTGGCAACAGGCAGTGAAAGATTATGTGCTGGAGCCTGTTGGGGCGATGCCAAATCAGGTTCAACAGGTGCGTGCCGTTGAATTTGTACTTCAAAGCAAAGAGAGATTTTTCCCTCCTAACTGTGAATTCATCGACCTGCCTGGCGGTGAAGCAGGCGAGGCGCGTCACGAAGCCATCTTAACTGATGAGCTAAATCAGTTGGATGCACTCATTTACGTCACTGGCGGTTCCCGCATCCTCGATATTAACAGAGACACGGCCAATGGAAGCCAGCCACAAGCAATCTCTCAACAGGTCAAAGAAAAAATTTCCCGTGATCGAAGGTCTGATATCGCGGCACGGATGATGTTTGTTGTACTCACCCACTGGGATATTGCGCAGGGCAACGACCGCCGTAACTATGAAGATAGTATGGAAAAATTGCTGGCCTATTTGCCAGAGAACTACCGCGCCTATCATCAACTAGGACCAGACGGCAATTACTTCTTCTACCCAGTACGCGCAGAAGATGCATTTCTCGCCACTCAGGGTATTCAATGCAAAGAACATACCCGTCCGCTCAGCGCCGAACTTCAGAATCGCGGCGAAACGTATCGTGGACGTATCTCTAGCATCTACGATCAACTCAAGCGCAGCAATCCCACACTTCCACCTGAGTTCACCGCTCAAAAATTTGATGACATCTCGCTCGAACAACATCAGGCCATGCTCGATGAGAGCCAACTACAAACCCTCATTGACGATATCCAACGCTTTCTGACCGAGCAACGCTACGAAGTGCAACTTGACGCTGCCAGTGGGATGCTGACCGACGCAATAGAACAATTCATCATGTACTCCTGTGAACAACTCCGCAGCTATGGCATCGATATAAGTAACCGCGATACACGCAAAATTTCTCTATTGCGTGAATCTTATAGAACCCAGCGTGCCCAGCTCCGCCAGAAAGCAATTATCAGTCGCATCGACCAGATGGAGCAGGCCTGGGATGATACGCTTCAGCAGTTCATGCGCGAAATTGATCCCTCTCAAGCCATCAATCCCGCTTTTGCCCAGGCATTAGAGGATGCATTTGAACATGCAACCCGCCATGTCAGAAGATTCATTCAAAGTGGACAATTTAACAAGACGATAGATAATGAACAGATTAATCCGTCAGGGGCCAATGCTCCTGTCACAGAAAAACTTAGTCGTAGCCTCAAACGTTATGAGTTTCTCGCCGCACTGCGAGCCACCCTCTTGACTGCACTAGAAGAAGAACTGCAAAAACCATCTGCTGCCGCCGATGTGCTGGCAAAAACACTGCTCAAACACTTAGAGCGGAAAGAGCGTCCCGGTGGTCCCTTATTCTTGCCAGAGGTCTCTTTCGGCGCATTCGATAGAAATTCTTCTTTGCAGGAACGTTATATCACACTCAAACAGCGGTATATCGAAGAGCGCGCACAAGATATCTGCCGCTACGTCACCTCCACCTTGCTGATGAGTGAGGGCTATGGACTCAATGAAACACAGGGCGCACTTCCGAAACTTATCGCCTTCATCGCTTCCAACCAAGACCCCTTGCCAACATTCTTTAGCCGGGTTCATCCCTACATGGCAGAGGCACTGGATGAGATGCAACAAAAAGTACGCCAGGATAGCACATCCATTATTCTCCATTTTTTCATTCGCGAGGTCCGTCACCTGACACAACGCGACACTCTCTATCGCTCAAACGAATACACTGAACCAGAAAGAGTTCGGCCCGAAGACGGGGATTTCAAAAAACTCGTCAAAGACCTGCGCACAGAGATGGTGATAAGACTCTCTGACCCAGAATTCATTAAACAGCTTGATGCGCAACTTTTCACACACGACGTGGAAATTGATCTCTGGTTCTCGCTCATCACACAAGCAAATGATCTGCGCGATGGCATTATTCCAAGTCCCAAAGCCACGGAAGAAAACGCCACCCTTTCACAATAACCAAATAGTGTACCGTCGGTAATCATCCACAAACATTACCGACGGTACATATTCCCTTGGTCACTTTCTAATCAAATTGAGCATTACGATTCAGGAATGACGAGCGTTTCACCTGCTTTTAAACTATAATTTGGCCTCTGCGCAACCTTCGGATTCGCCTTCAAAAGTGCATCTTGGGAGACATCAAAAAATTGGGCTATACCAGAGATTGTATCTCCACTCTGCACTGTATAGGTTGTTGTCACTGGTCCAAGCTGCTTTAACTGCTGCTGCGCATCAATACCTTCTGGCGACGATGCATCCAGATCAATCACAGTCTGAAGTATTACCCGTTTCGCATGTTCTGATGCAAAAAGAGGAACTTGTTTCAATAACGCATCTTGCTCATCATGGACAGTTTTCTCGTTATCGTTTAGCTTTGTCTGCGTTTGACGCAGCGTCTTCGTATTCTGTCCTATCAATGTAGAATCCTGCTGTATATTACCCTGAGCTATTTGCAATTGTTTTTGTGTCCGCTGAAGCTGACTTTGCAGACCACTACTAGCAGCTTGCGCTCTTGCAGCAAACAACATGCTTGCAACAACGACAATAATAGCAAAAAGTAATAATAGAATTGTACCCAGCCCTAGAGGATTTTGCGGTAAATATTTGAGAAGCTGCTCCAAAAACTTGGGCTTTGCCGAGCCAGGTGTTGCTGCACTTGGAGACGTACCTGCCTGTTCCTGTTCAAGCAAATGTGCCGCATTATTTTCAGGTGGTTGAGGGGAGATTGTACTACCAGAGGATTGTAACCCTACATTCTCTCCTTCTTCTCTACGTGCAACGCCTCTCCCGCCAGGACCTCCTGCGCCTTGCGACTCTCGTCGAGCAGAAGTTTCCAATCCAGGTAATCGAGGCCGAAGTACCTGCACACCACGATAGACTGGACTTTGTGCTGCTTGCGCATCCTCATCAGACACGACGACCACGCTATCCCAGCGCACAGGCTTACTTTCTGGTCCGGCAAACAGACCATAATGATATTGTTGAGGATCAACGACCAGCGCAAGATGCCAGTTTGCCGTATAGCTCATCCGCTGATTGTCTCGATCTGTACTGGACATAAAAATACCATGCCCTGGATGCGTATGATACCAGCCTAACTTACGAATGGTCTCTTGCGTTTGTGCCAGAATATCATCAACCTGTGTGTTCAGATAATGCAACTCATCGCTGGAAACTTCCACTGCAACACTGTTGGCCTGCACGCGCATTGCCGCAATATGCGTACCCACCTCAACCCAGTTTTTACGTGTCTCCGTATCTAAAAACACGCCTCCTAATAAAATGCCAAAACGCTCATTATATGGATCACCACAAGCATGCTCAAAAATTCTCAGCAACATCTCTTTAGATAACACAACCCGATAGACATCTGCCACCTCAACACGCCCATAAACAGTATAGGGATTATCGGCAGCATTCGTATATCGCCAATGGATGCGCCGGCTCTCATCATATATATCTGCTTTGCCTCTCTTATAACGATCGGGAAAACGCATATCCTGTGGTTGATGGCTACGCGTTGTAATCGGTTGAAAGCCAGCCTGTGCGCGCATCGCAGAAGGCGTTGCCGTAGCAGATACATTGCTAGGAGAGCGCAATTCTGTTCTCTCAGCATCTTCCTCGGGCGGAAGCGGCTGTAGCTGCTGCTGCATCAGAGGGATTTTTCTTTCTTCTCTCCACTTTCTAAACTCTTCCAATGCAACTCTATTGCGAATAAGCTCATCTTCCTCGTCCACCTCCTGGCACACTATAATTCGCCACAAATGCTCCACCAACTTATCTAATAGCTCACCTTGCTGCCAGCGTACAGTAATTGTTCCATCTTGTTCATCTATGTTGGGATGAACAGGAATTTGACTCTCAACATATAAAGAAGGTGCTGCTAGCGGATATGCAGCCAAAAAAGTAATATGTATCAG
>DAICZM010000370.1 GCA_027311145.1 Ktedonobacterales bacterium | reverse complement strand
GTATGGATGAGGGGAGCAAGCAGTTGCTTTCCGACAAGCGGGAAGTGACAGCGATGCAGCCTGGAACGCCAGAGCGCGTTGATAATGAATATGAGCGGCATGGCACGATGAGTGTGTTCGTCGCCGTCGAGCCTCTGGCTGGCAAGCGAGTCATCCAGGTAAGCAAGCAGCGGACGAAGAAAGATTGGGCGTATTTCCTGCGCGAGCTGATCGACGTACAGTATCCTGAGGCGGAAAAAATTGTGCTGGTGATGGATAATCTCAACACCCACAGTCCCGCGTCCTTTTATGAAGCCTTTGAACCTGAGGAAGCGAGGCGTCTCACGGAAAAGTTGGAGATCCATTACACTCCTAAGCATGGGAGTTGGTTGAATATGGCGGAAATTGAGCTCTCGGTGCTGGCTCGTCAATGCTTAGCAGGACGTATTCCCACGCTTGAACAAGCGCAGCACCAGGTAGCTACTTGGCAAGAGCAACGCGATCAGATGCAAGCCACCATTGATTGGCGCTTCAGCAGTGCTGACGCGCGTATCAAGCTCAAACATCTCTATCCACGTGTCAAATGAAGGCGGTCAGACTACTACGGGTTTCGAGCCGATGCCAGAAGCTCCGGTTACTTCTTGATGATACGGATAAAAATGATCGTCAGTTCGTAGAGGAACGACATGGCGATGCCCAGAATGACCGGGCTATAGATATCCGCACCGGGTGTCAGAAAAGTCGCGGCAACCCACATCCCGATATGCGAAGTGGCACGCTTCTTAATCAGCGTTTGCGATGTAATCAAGCCGACCTGAGCCATAAAGGTCAAGACGAGCGGTAACTCGAAAACAAGACCAAAGGCCAAGACGAAGAAAGCTACAAAGGTAAAGTAACTACTGGCGGTAACCAGTTCTGTAAAGCTACCAGAGGCAAACGTTACCAGCCATTCGACTGGATAACGCAACACAATGTAGCCAAGCGAAATGCCTGCAATGAAGAGAACCAGCCCGACAAAAATGAATGGGATAGCGTGTTTCTTCTCGTGTTCATAAAGTCCGGGTACGATAAAAGCCCATGCCTGGTAGAGAATCACTGGGAGAGACAGTACCACACCGCCGGCCACCGCGATGAGCAGCATAACGGTAAAGCCTTCGCCAAGCCCTGTGACAATCGGATGCCCGCCTTTTGTGCCTGGCAGTTGGTCTGCCTGCGCGGGCAGCGGTACTTCCAGAAAGTGGACGATATAATCTCTGAAAATGAAGGCGATAATCGAACCAATAGTAACCGCAATCAACACTTTGAAGATACGCCAGCGCAGCTCCTCCAGATGATCGATCAGTGACATTTCATCTTCTTCATCCTCTGAGCCGTTAGAACCGCCGAGGTTGAGGGCCTGAAAAGCCAGCAAGGGATCGTCTCTATCGATGTCACTTGTTGACATACATACTCCCTGCATTCGTGGCGTGTGCCATCGCTAGTCGTGTTTCTCTTCGATTACGCTGATCACTTCAGGCTGAGCGGCCTCGGCAGCGCGACGGCTGGCAACTTCACGCTCTAGGGCTTCATAGCTAGCAACCGTCGGAGCCTTTGGCTCCTCTTCCTTCGGTGCGGTCAGTTCACTCATGCCCTTACGAAATTCTTTAATGCTTTTACCAATCGCAGAACCCATCTCTGGCAGCTTCTTAGGGCCAAAGATTAAGAGAGCGATAGCAAGAATGACAACGAGATCAAGTCCATGAAAACCGGGAACCATGATGGGTATCCTTTCTTGTTTCACAAATGCTGTGAAATATACACAAAAGCAGTTAGGGGAGCGCGCCTTGGCTAACATCCTGGCCTAGCAGCGCGGCCTCCAATACTTGTAAACCTTCCAGGGTTGCGCTGAGCATGCCTACGCCCGCTGTTCCTAACGCAACCAGAGCAACGGCACGCCGCCGGCTAAAACGTCGCGTTTCAAACTGAGCGAGCCGACGCTGGTGCAATTGCGTCTCGTACACCTGCTGGCGCAGAGATGCTTGGAGCTGCGCCTCTAAGCCCTGTGGGACAAGCGCGCTATCACCGTAGTGGCGTAACAATAGCGTTTCAAGAGAGTCGTTTTGCATGGCATCTCCAAATCCATGAGCTACATGCCGTTTGGCTGAAACAGAGACGTATGAATGATGGCATGGCGCGAATTTTTGGCCTCGCTCGCGCTTGCGCGGCGTGACCCACCGCTCTCGATGGTGCGCTCGTGCAGTTCTTCACCACTCTCTTGCGCATACACCTGCTGAAACTGTTTACGCGCCCGCGTCAGGCGTTGACGCACCGCCGGCTCGTTCAGCTCCAACATTTCCGCGATCTCGCTATTGGAGAGACCACTGACAATTGAGAGCAGCAGACAGACGCGCAAGGGTTCAGGCAGGCGTGCCAGCACCCGCTGTACTGCATCTTGCTCGGCAACCAGTTCCGCCGGATCGGCAGCGTCGGGTGTACCATAGCCGCCCGGCTGCACAGCGGAAGGACGTTGCTCGGTAAAGAGCATTTCCGCTTCGTCACTCTGCCCATCACGCAAATGCGAGAAGGGTACGAAGCGAAAGAGCATACGCCGCCTGCGCTGCATACGCACGATATTCAGTGCAATACGCAGTAACCATGCCTTTGGGTGAAACTGGGAGCCACTACTGGCACGCGCCGCATCAATTGACTTAAGAGCCTGATGGAAAGTATCTTGCGTCAGGTCTTGGCTCTCTTCCCAATCACCAGTCATGCCATAAATGGTGTGAAAAACCAGTTTCCAATATTCTCGAATAAGTACTTCCACGGCCTGAGCCGCAGGGAATGTATTCACACGCTACTCTTTTCGCCTTGTAGTAGTATTGCGTTTGCATTCATCAGCACTCATACCAACCTACAAGAATGGAGATGCACGGGGAGGAAGATTTGTGACAACAAAAAGGATGAAAAAATTGCTTTTCATGGCCGAGGGGGTCCCCTGGATAAACCAGGGAGTCGGCAAGCGCACAAAAGAACATACTTGCCACTGATGGTCTGAACCAGGAGACGTGCCTACAAGAATGACAAAAAGATGATGAGCAGTGTACAGTGACTTAGCGCAGGTGTTCCTCGATATAGTCCTCTGCTTCCTGCACCGTCGTAATTTTTTCCGCATCCTCATCGGAAATCTGGATTTTGAACTCTTCCTCAAGGGACATAATCAATTCAACGAGATCGAGAGAGTCTGCATTGAGGTCCTCCACGAAAGATGCGCTGGGGACAACCTCGCTTTCATCTACACCAAGTTGGTCAACTACAATCTTTTTGAGTCGAGACTGAAGGTCTTGATTAGCTGGCACTATTTCACCTCACTTTCAGCTTTAGAAATGGGCGGCTGGTGCGCCCGATTAAATATAGTACCAAGAACGCCATTGATAAAACGGCTTGACGTATCGCTCCCGAAAGTCTTGGCAAGTTCCACTGCCTCGTTAATGGCGGCCTTTGCTGGTACTGTATTATTAAACAGAATCTCGTAAATTGCAAGTCTGAGAATATTCTTATCAATGCGGGCCATCTGTTGAAGCGGCCACTCACGTGCCGCCCCCTGAATATGGGCGTCTATCTCGACAAGATGATCGCATACGCCAAGAACAATCTCATGAGCATACTCCATCACTTTTGGCTGCAAATGGCGTTCTTCGGCATGGCGCTGCAAGACCTCTAGCGGAGCATGGAGGGCAGTATCGTATTCATAGAGCGTTTGCAGTGCGACCATTCGCGCCTGTCTGCGTATCCCTGGCATGGTATCCTCGAATAGTTCCTAGCTGTAAGCTATATATCCTGTATTGCATCTCTACGTATCTATAGAAACGCTTGACTCGTACATATGTCACGTTATGCAACATCCTGGATATACACGTTCACTTCGCGAACCTGCATACCCACCATTTCTTCCAGGGCAGACGCCACCTCTTCCTGTACAACCGTTCCCACTTCCACAATATTACAACCCGCCGTGACAACAAGATAGAGATCGGTGGTGACAACATTCTCTTTAACAGTCAACGCTACGCCCTGCGCTGGAATCTCGCGACCCAACAGACGTGACCATTGATCGCTACCGCGTGCCATGCGCACAATACCTGGAACCTGCAAAACAGCGTTAATCACTATCGTGGTAAGAACCTGTCGGGCAACCCGTACCACGCCTTGCGCTTCCGTTGCCATAGCAATACCTCTTTCCTCGTGATATGCTGCCCCGCAGCCCACACGCATCATAATCAACACCAACCCATGCGGGTAAAAAATATCTGTTATTCTCTACGGACAGAGCATGTGCGTGTTGCTCAATTATATGCTATGTAGCAGTCACATTGCACGAATGAAGTCAATGGCCTTCTCTAGCTCCACTAGAGTTCCGATGTTGAGCGTTGTGACCCCCTTGACAATGCGCTTCACCATGCCCGTCAAAGCCTGCCCAGGACCAATCTCGATAAAGAGCGTCACACCTGCCTGAGCAAGATATTCGATAGTGCGAATCCACTGGACCGAAGCGGCCACCTGCTGCGCCAGTTCGCCACGTATCTGTTGCACATCAGTCAGTGGGGCCGCGTGGATGTTGCCAATCACCGGCAGAACAGCTTGTTGGATAGGAGCATTTTCAAGCGTCTGGGCGAGCCTACGGGCCGCGGGTTCCATGACGGGCGAGTGAAAGGCCGCACTCACCGCCAAGGGAATCACCCGTTTGGCTCCACGTGCTTTTGCCAACTCAGAGGCCAGAGCCAGGGCACGCTGCTCGCCCGAAATCACAATCTGCCCCGGCGCATTATAATTCGCCACTGCCACCTGCCCCAGACCCGGATGGGCGACGCCGACCCCTGGAACCATGCTCTCTTGCGCACGCTGTGTTGCCTCCAGGCAAACCTCTTGCAAGGTATCCGCATCCATGCCAAGCACGGCAACCATGCCGCCCGGACAGACTCCGCCCTCCTGGTGCATCAAACGCCCACGCTCACGCACAAGCAGTGCCGCATCCTTGAGCGTCAACACGCCCGCCGCAACCAGAGAGGTATATTC
>DAICZM010000036.1 GCA_027311145.1 Ktedonobacterales bacterium | reverse complement strand
GGGGCGTCTGCTGTTGGGGCGGGCAATACCAGGCGTCCCTCGCCCTGAGGTTGCGTATCCGCTTGTTGGTCTGGCATAGCAACTCCTTCTGTAAAGAAGACAATGGAAAGATGTGTGCAATGGCATAAGGCAAAATGCTGAGCAGCGAATCAATCGTTTTCAATATAAAGCATTGCATCTTTTTATACAATTGGATATCCCAAAAAGGCTATTGCTCCTTGCTAGGTTCTTCGCTAGGTTCTTCGGACAGTGCGGCTGTGTTCTCGGAAACCTGCTCACTTTGTTGCTGCTGTTGCCAGCAGGTTTCGCAATAGCCGGCTGCCACCAGATCGAGTGTCATCTGGTGAAAGTGATACTGCGTCTGAAGCTGTTCATGCAGGTTACCCAAGAGGGCATCATCAAGATGGATGGTAGCACGGCAATGGCGACAGACAAGGTGGTGATGGGCCTGGCTATCAACTGCTTCGTAGTGTGATTGCTCGCCGAGAAGATGGTTTTCGCGCACAAGACCTAATTCGCGCAATAGCTCCAATGTGCGATAGACGGTTGAGAGACTGACATAGGGGTTGCGTTGCTGCACACGCTCTGTAATCTGGTCGATACTCAGATGTTCGTGAGCTTCCTGAATGACACTTAAAATCATATGACGTTGCGGCGTGAGGCGATAGCCCCGTTTGCGCAGAACCTCGTTGCTGGAACGAGCATAATGATGCATAGGATACGTCCTTGTCTGCCTTTTTATGTAGGGAGCAAAATAAAGATGCTATAGTAGCCATATGGTAACACTGCCGCGTACATGCGTCAATGGACTGCAATTGGTCCGCAGTATTTTGTCCGGGCTTGTATGCTCATGATGACACTGGTATAGTATAGGGCAGGGGTGATCGATCACTGGTGTCTCATCGTACCCAATAAATTTATTCAGGTTCTTGTAAGGTCTCTTGCGCAACTTGCAAGCCGCTGTTCAGGATCAACTATTACACTAGGGCGTACAGTGGAAAAGAATGTCACCTGCGCAGACATCATCGTCCATCGTCAAAAGACATGTTTTAGGAGATTTAGACGTGAGGATGCCTCTATTTCGTAAGCCGAAACGTTGGCTGGTTGGTGTAACTGGCCTGTTGATGGCTTCGATCCTACTATCCGCATGTGGCGGAAATGCCTCGATCCTCAATACCGCAGGGCCGGTGGCGAATCAGGAGCGAGGCCTGTTCTATGTTATTCTGGGAATTGCAACATTTATCTTCGTTGCCGTTGAGGGCGCATTGATCTGGTCGATCATTCGTTATCGAGAGCGTCCTGGTATGGCGAATCCCAAGCAAGTTCATGGCAATCTAACCATCGAAGTGATCTGGACAGTAGTTCCCGCCCTTGTTCTCTTTATCGTATTGGGCTTTACCATTCAGACTCTCTTCGCGGTCGCCGCTCAACCGGCAGGCACAACCGTTGAGGTAGAGGCGGTGGGACACCAGTGGTGGTGGGAGTTTTATTATCCCAAGTACAATATTACGACGGCTGATACGTTGTATGCGCCCGTAAACACAGTTATCCATGTCACTGAATTTTCTAACAATGTTATTCACAGTTTTTGGATTCCAGCTCTCACGGGTAAGACAGACGTGATCCCAGGTCATAATAACCAGAAATGGTTTAAGGCAGACCACACGGGAACCTATGTTGGCGAGTGTGCTGAATTCTGTGGAACGCAGCACGGGAATATGGAATTTAACGTGGTCGTTTCCAATCCCGATGAGTTCAACACATGGGTCACAACGCAGCAGCAGACAGCCGTCACGCCAGCTCCCGGTTCACTGGCGGCGAAAGGCGAGCAAGTCTTCAATGGCGTGTGCGTGGGCTGCCATGGTATCTACGGCGTGAACGTCAAGAATTACTATGACCCATCGGTCTCCTGTGCCAGCACAACTGCGCTCCCAACGGATGCCGAACAGTGTAAGATTGGCCCGAACTTGACGCACTTTGGTTCCCGCCCACTGATCGCTGGCGGTGTGTTGACAAATAACTCGCCAAGCTGTCAGCCGGAAACGCAGACCTATGCTCAACTACTCAAGAGCTGCAATCTGGCCCAATGGCTGAGTAATCCGCAAGGTATTAAGCCGGGCAACGATATGGTTGTGAATCTTACACCCGATCAGGTCACGTCGCTGGTGGCGTATCTGGAGAGTCTCAAGTAGTGTGTTCGCGAATACGTGTTCTGTTCGCGCACTATTCCTGGCCCATCTACCTTGTCTTATCTATGAGGCAAGTATAGACATTGGAGGAATTGCCCAATGGCAACCCAAGTTATTGATACCACCACTACGCTAGTACGCCGTAAGCGTTTTAGCGAAACGTATGTTGGTGAGTGGATCACGACTACCGACCACAAAAAGCTTGGTATTATGTATGTACTGACCGGCTTTTTCTTCTTTCTCGTGGGCGGTATGGAGGCTTTACTCATCCGAACCCAGTTGGCCGTGCCGCATGGTCAAGTGTTGACTCCAGAGGAATACAATTCGGTCTTTACGATGCATGGGACGACGATGATCTTTTTATTCGTCATTCCCGTGCTAGTCGGTTTTGGTAACTATGTTGTGCCGCTCATGATTGGGGCGCGTGACATGGCTTTCCCACGCCTGAACTCGTTCGGCTACTGGGGTCTCTTCTTCGGGGGCGTTTTCCTACAAGCCAGCTTTGCCTTTGGAGCGGCTCCCAATGGCGGTTGGTTTATGTATGCTCCATTGAGCGAGACTGCGACAGGTTGCGGTGTTCACGCCTATATCTGTACGCCGGGCATGAATGCGGACTTCTGGGTTTTGGGTGTTTTGATGCTCGGTATCTCATCGATTGCCGGCTCCGTCAACTTCGTGGTCACGATCCTCAAGTTGCGCGCCCCGGGCATGAGCATCAACCGTATGCCACTCTTCACCTGGATGACGCTTGTAACGTCATTCTTGTTGCTCTTCGCGCTACCGAGCATAACCTCAGCCAGTGTGTTGCTGCTGCTGGATCGCCATCTTGGCACGCACTTCTATCAGTATGCCTCGGGCGGTGACCCACTGCTCTGGCAGCACCTCTTCTGGTCTTTTGGGCATCCAGAGGTGTACATTCTGATCTTGCCAGCCTTTGGTATCATCTCTGAAGTGCTGCCTGTCTTTTCGCGCAAGCCTATTTTCGGCTACACATTTATTGCATGGTCTGGTGTGGCGATTGGCTTCCTGAGCTTCACGGTGTGGGCGCACCACATGTTTGCCGTCGGTCTGCCGCCGCTAGCGCAAGCTTTCTTTGCTACCAGCACGACGTTGATCGCTATCCCAACGGCTGTGAAAATCTTCAACTGGGTTGCGACCATCTATGGTGGTAAAATCAGTTTCAAAGTGCCGATGCTTTTTGCCCTCGGTTTCATTGCGATGTTCCTCATCGGCGGCTTGAACGGTGCTGCATTGGCCGTTGTGCCGTTTGATTATCAGGTCACAGATAGCTACTTCGTCGTTGCCCATATTCACTATGTCTTGTTTGGTGGCAGCGCGCTGGCGATCTTTGCGGGTGTCTACTACTGGTTCCCTAAGATGACGGGCAAATTCTTGAATGAACGCCTGGGACAGGTCCAATTTTGGTTGATGATTATCGGCCTCAATCTGGCCTTCTTCCCCATGCATCTGCTCGGTCTGTTTGGTATGCCGCGCCGCATCTACACTTATCCGAGTGGTCTGGGTTGGAGTGAACTGAACCTGCTCTCCACTATTGGTGCGTTCATCATCGCGCTGGGTGTGATCGTCTTCTTGACAAATTTTGTGCTGAGCCTGCGCAATGGTGAGAAGGCCGGTGATGATCCCTGTGATGCCTTCACGCTGGAGTGGGATACCACTTCTCCTCCAAAGAAGTACAACTTTTTGAGCATTCCTGTTGTACGCAGTCGTCGCCCATTCTATGACAAAAAGTACCCTGAAATCGCTGACTGGAAATCAGTCACGCATTAATGCCATACAGCTCCATAGGGCATAGCACGTGGCTTGAACTGCGCTGCTATGCCGGAGATGGAGATCGGTAGCGACAGCGTAGGAAGCGAGCGATTCGATCCTAATGGATCTTAGAAGAGGTTAGAGCGTGTCTCAAGAGCAAAAAGAAAAAATCGAACAACAGCAAGGTGATGCAGTCAGGGAAGCGAATGTCACTGCCAACATGCTCCCGATCCAAGATGAGACGCCCCCCATGCCCAAGCGGAAGGCGAGGCGGCGAGTCGTCAAGCAGGTGAATGAAGCCGACCTGGAAGCAATTAGCCCGCGTGCAAGCTATTGGCCGCTAGCTCTGGCCTTTGCCATCGTGGTGTTTCTTTACGGCGCTATTGGCAACCCGATTATCATGGGCATTGGCACATTTTTGGTTGTTGCTAGTGCTATCGGTTGGGCGTTGGAACGTCGATAAAAGCTGGCGCGCGCTCGCCATGGCACTTTGATAGGGATGGCGAGCGTGCCTGAATGATAGGGAGTCACAAATATGAGTTCGGCTCATGGTGAGCAGGTCAGCATTCTCGAAGAGGGCGGTGAGGTAGGTCATAGTATCAACTGGTGGGGCATGATTTTCTTCATCTCTTCTGAGGCACTGATCTTTGCAAACCTGATCGCGGCGTATCTCTACTTGGAGATTCGCAATGGGTCCTGGACCTTGCCGTCAGGTGGGCATCTGGAAATTCTATATCCCGCGATTAACACGGGTATTTTGCTATTAAGCAGTCTTCCGATTCGCTATGCGGGGGCAAGTATCGCGAAGGGTAACAAAAACGGTCTAGTACTTGGGCTGCTCGGCACAATTATAATGGGTGTGATCTTCCTGGGTGGGCAGCTGTATGAATATAGCGGTCTATTCAGCCAGGGCTTTACTATTCAGTATAAAACCTTTGGCTCGGCCTTCTTCACGCTGACGGGCTTTCACGGCCTGCACGTCACCATTGGCGTGCTATTCCTGTTGATCTGCCTGATTCGTGCGTTGCGTGGTGATTTTAGCAAACACAAGCATTTTGCTGTCGAGGCGGGCGAAATGTACTGGCACTTCGTTGACCTCGTCTGGGTCGTGGTGTTCAGCACCGTTTATCTGCTGCCACTGTTGCGTGGTTAAGCCAAAGCAAGTGGGATCATACCTGTGCGCAGTGCTGTGATCCCATCCACCTTCTTTCTTCCTACTGTGTACCCGTCTTTGCTCATGGTGGCATCTTGTATAGTGAACGCTTGTCTGTGAGACGTGAACATATTTTGCACAAGAATATGGTACAATAGAAAGCATGGCAAACTCCGTCAGTCTATTTGTTGTACACATTATTTGGCGTAGGGATATCACATGAACGATCTGAAATACCGAAAACTGTGGAGACAGAAAGGGCAGGTCAGATGAAAGAGGCGATGCGAGGAAAAGGTTCTGTGATTGCTATTCGTCACGAGAAACCGCTGCACTCAAAAAAACGAAGCATCACACGCTGCTCAGTATGCACCTCGCGTATCTGGGTTAACCCTGTCCATTTGATGGAGCCGGAAGGAGTGCCGGAGCCGCGTCTTTCATGGACGTTATGTCAGGCCTGTTATCGCGCCCTGCTAGAAGAGACACGTCGCTCTCCTGTGCGTTCTCCCTTGCGTCTGCGCATTGCAATGGGCTTAGTTGCATCAGAACGTTGGCCGCAAGCCTACCCTACCCGCGTGCGCACTTTTGTCAATGATCGCAAATGGATTGTTTTTATCGCCGTCCTTTTTTTCATCGCGATGATTCTGCATCTCGTCTTAATTCTCATCGTTGCGGGCATGCAGTAGGGGCGTGCTGCCTCGCGTCTACCGTGCCCTCTCACCCAGATGTGTCACATCCGCACGTTTGACCTTGACGGTTGCGCTAGAATAGGAATAGGCCGGTCAAGGTTGGCTCAACTCGTTCAATGGACCGGGCAACCAAGAGACGTTGAGACGGAAAGGGTCGCCTGCATGGACTCCGCGAGCGGAGAGAAAAAAAACGAGCAAGACGCCTGGTGCGCTAAAAACGATCCACCACGTCATGCTGCCTCATCCCATAAGGCCTCACGTGATATATCTCACTCGTCTGCATCGATACCGGATGCTGTACCAGTGGGCTTTATGCCGAGCTACCACGTACTCACCGAGGTGGCAACAAATATGCGTTGTGGCTTTATATTGTTGGGCAAACAAGAGCATCTCACCTATAGCAATCCTAGCGCACAGCGTCTACTCAATTTGCACACACAGATGCTTGTTGACGGGCAACTCTTCGATGTGCGTCAGCACCTGCTCACATTGGCCGCAGACCCGCTCAGTGCACAGCAAGAGTTAGATCGACTTTGGGCACAACCGACACGAGAAGCTTCGACAGAGCTTGCCCTGGCCGACGCTGCTGTGCGCTGGTTGCGCGTGCATTCCTTTCCGGTGCGTGACGAGCATGGAGTAGCCCTGGGGCGTGGTCTGCTCTTTGATGATATCACCCTTGAACACTCTGCCAGAGAGGTGCGCACGGAAACATTGTCCCTGGCGGCCCATGAACTGAAGACCCCACTGGCAATTATCAAAGGCTGTGCTACAACGCTCTTGGGTGGCTCTGCACGTTGGGAACCCGCCATGCAGCGTGAGATGCTCCAGATGATTGATACGCAATCTGATCGTCTCTATGATATTCTCAATACCTTGCTAGATGTTTGGCGTCTAGATGCTGGTACACAGATGCTGCGTTTTTCGCAAGTCTATCTGCCCGAAATTCTGGAGCAACTGCTTGAACGCTGGCGTAAGCAGGCCCCCCGTCATTTTTTTGTCCTACAAGTTACTCCTGAGCTGCCAGCCCTTGTCTGTGATATCATGCGTGTCGAGCAGGCCATCAACCACCTGCTTTCCAATGCCGTGACCTATTCACCGTTTGGCAAACACATTACACTGCGCGTTGAAGCCACTGATGTTGAGATGCGTGCTAGTATTAGCGATGAGGGGGTCGGCATTGCTTCTGAACACCTGGATCGTATCTTTGACCGTTTCTACCGCGTCTCACAGGGTGCAGAAAATCAAGCAGGAAGTGGGCTTGGTCTGGCAGCAGCTCGTGCCACTATTGAAGCCCATGGTGGACGCATCTGGGCCGACTCGCTCGGTCCCGGTCAGGGGGCAATCTTTTATTTTACCCTTCCTCTTGTGCCATCTATTCCAGCTGAAATGCAGAAATTCATGGCTTCCGTTGGCACGAATGATCTGACTGCCGCTCCACAAGTAGGACGCCGCGACGGTGTGCGCTCTACTTCACTCAAGTCACTCAAGCAGGATCAACGTATGCGCGTTCTGCTCGCTGAAAGTGATGTCCGCTTGACTCGTTATCTACGTGCTAACTTGGAAGAGCAACGCTACCGCGTGCAGGCCGTCAGCCACGGCGTACAATTCTTGCGGCAGTTAGACCTGGAAGAGCCAGATATCATACTGCTTTCGACGCAGCTAAGTGATATGAGCGGCGTTGAGCTTTTACAACGTCTGCGCGATTTCTCGCCAATCCCTGTTTTGATGCTCTGTGAGGAATGTGATGAAGACACACGTGTGCAATTGCTCGATCTGGGCTGCGATGATCTTGTCATGAAACCTTTTGGGATGAAAGAATTGCTTGCCAGGGTGCGCGCGCTGTTGCGCCGCCAACCAGCAACCATTGAGCAGAGTGTCACGCAAAGCCTGTTTACAACGGGTAACCTGACAATTGATTATGCCCAACATAGTGTGACAATGCAAGGGCGTCCTGTTCAGCTCAGTCGTACAGAGTATAAATTGCTCTCAGTGTTGGCGCAAAACGTAGGCATGGTGGTGACACACGAACTCCTGCTCGAAAAGGTCTGGGGACCAGAATATCACCGCGATATCGACTTTATTTGGGTCTATATCAGTCGTTTACGCCGCAAAATAGATGCCGATACCCGCCATCCTACCTACGTTCTGACTGTTCCTAACGTGGGCTATAAACTCGCGAAGCTCTGATTACCTGCTTGTCATTGCACACCCTACGGGAAACACCCTACGGATATTCAGGTTTTTGTAAGGAATAGCGCACTCATTTTTAACTATCCGTAATGTGCTACCCTTATATTCTATAGTACATACTGTGACAGACCTGAATGAACAACGATAAAACATACGGAGCGATGCCAGATGGCGCAGGGACAGCAACACACTATTCTTCTGATAGAGGCCGATGCGGCTCTTCGCTGGATTATCACGCTTGGCTTACGGCAGCACGAAATGCGTGTAGTCGATGCTCAATCACCACTTGAAATAGCCGCACGCGATCTTCCTCAGCCGGAGCTGTTGATTCTGGATGTTGATATGGGCACTCAATCGAACTGGTCATTGATCGAGGCGGCGCGTGCCTATCCACTGTTTGCCCATATTCCTATCGTAGTTCTCTCCTGGGAAAATGCTCCTGTTATTGCTGCTCCTATGGGGAATAGAGAGCATGTACCAACATCTGCCGCTCAAATTCTCTATCTCTCCAAACCTTTTGATGCGCGTGTTTTGCAGTCTACCATTACACAACTGCTGAAAGCACAGGTCGCACAGGAGGAAGCGCGTATTGCAAAGGCTGAAGAGGCTCTCCTGGCAACGTATACTGCCACCCATGCTCCCGCCAGTATCTGGCCCGTTGTGACCGCGGCTGGCCTCCTGTTGGCCTGTATTGGCATGATGCTGAACGTCTTTTTTATCGTGGTAGGTCTCCTAATTGTTGTGCTGGCTCTCCTGCTCTGGACCTTGGGGACGCAGTCTCTCCCCTCATCCTCCCTTGAAGGCCGCCTACTCTCCTGACAAAATACTGAACAGGTCCATAGGCATCACTGCGAGAGGCTTGTGTCACGCTTATTGTCTGCTATACGTGCCCTTAATGATATGCACAAAGTAGTTTTGTGTCTCTATACGAATGAAAGGGCAGTCTATGCAAGGCAAACAAAAGGAAGCAGGTAGATGTCTTTTATAAGCTCACGTCTGGTACGCGCTCTTCTTTCCAATAAAAAGGTGACAAGGGCGTTGATACGGCTACTGGTTATCGCAGTAGTTGAAAGGACGGTCAGGCAAAAAGGGTTTTTGAGGAAGGCGGTTGGTATTGCGCAGATGGAGCAACTCTTGCCCATGCGGCGTCTACTCTTCTTTTTAATCGTCGCGCGCGCAATTTTTAGTCAGCTAGATCGTGTTCTCACGCGCTGGAAAACAGTAGATGCGCGCTGAGTGAAAGAGAGGACGCGGTTACAAACCTGTAACGTTGTCCTCTCTTTGGCTCGCGTTAACCTACAACACTGCCGAGCGTGAGACCGTTACGCCAGTAGCGTTGCAAGAGCAGGAAGCCGATAATCAGGGGTAGCACGGAGATCAACGAGCCAGTGACAATCAGGCTATAGACAAACTGTTGCGCACCTCCGCTGGTATACGAGGTGTTCCACACCTGTAGTCCGACTGTGACAGGATACAGGTTTGGGTCACTTACCATCACATATTGCAGGAAGAAGTTCGTCCACACGGCCACGAATTGGAATAGGAAGACTGTGACCAGAGCGGGTGACAGGATGCGTAGCACAATGGTCATGAAGGTGCGAAGTTCACCAGCACCGTCAACGCGCGCGGCATCCAGCAGGGCATCGGGTATGGACGAAGCGGCGTAGATACGCGAGAGATAGACTCCAAACGGGCTAATGATGCTGGGCAAGATAATCGCCCATATCGTGTTCGTTAACTGTAAACCACTCATCAGTAGATATAATGGCAGCACTAGAGCGGGTGCGGGCACAAGAATGGCCCCCAGAATAATCGAGAAGATCAGATCACGGCCGCGAAACGTGAATTTTGCCAGTGCATAGCCTGCCATTGCCGAGAAAAGTGTTCCAAGTGTGGCACTGACAATAGCGTAAAAGAACGAGTTCCACAACCACAGCAGGTAGACGCCATTCTGGTATGTGAAGACGTTGTAGAGGTTATTCCACAGGTTCCAGGTTGGGGCGACCCACAAACCAAATGTGCCAAACAGGTCTGCCGATGTTTTGGTGGAAGAGATGAACAGCCAGTAAATGGGCAAGAGGAAGTAGATCGAGATGACGAAAAGCACGGCCATGATGAGTACGTTGCTCGTGTTAAACCTGCCCCGTTTCGTCTTACGTTGGGCCTGGGCGATAGATGTTTCAAGCGTCTGCGACGTTGTTGCCATATCGTTATACTCCTGATTGTCGTTGTGTGAGCCGTAAGAAGCCAAACGAGAGAATGAAGGTCACGATTGCCAGCACGACGGAGAGCGCGGCGGTATAGTAGTAGTTGTTATTGCTGAAGGCCGTAAAGTAAGCGTACAGGTTGGGCGTGAACGTGCTGGAGATGTTGTTTGAGATTACGGATAGCACTTGCGGTTCCGTGAAGATTTGTAGCGTGCCAATGATCGAGAGGACACAGGTGAGAATAAGAGCGGGAGCGATCAGCGGCACTTTGATATAGCGCGCAATGCCAAAGCCCGTACAACCATCAATCCGCCCCGCCTCATAGAGTTCGGTTGGTACAGCCTGTAGAGCGGCATAAAGGATCAGCATGTTGTAGCCAGTATACTCCCAGGTGGTGATATTTGCCATCGACCAGAGCACAGAATTTGGTCCCAGAAAATCGAACTGCGTGGCTCCCAATGCATGAATGATTTTGACAATTGGACTAAGCTGCGGGTCATAAAGAAAGCCCCAGAGTAGCGCAGCAACCACGCCTGGAATTGCATAAGGAATAAAGAAGGCGACACGGAAGAATGCTTTTAGGCGCACAGTAGCGGTATCAAGCAGCAGGGCGAGGATGAGGGCGAGAATCAGCATGACAGGCACTTGTACGATACCAAAGAGAAGCATACGGCCAACGCCCGCAAAAAAATCTTTGTCCGTCAAAACTTGCGCGTAGTTGCCCAGGCCATTAAAGACAATTGTGGGCGCTCCCAGTCCCAATCCGCTGCGCTGCGAACGGAATAAGCTCTGATACATGGCATAACAGATGGGGATGAGGAAAAACAGCGTGAAGAAGAGCAGGAAAGGCGCGAGAAAGAGATACGGCGCGAAGCGTTTGCGTAGGCCATAGCGCGCCCGTCCCTTTTCCGGTAGTGCCCCGATCTGCGCCTGCGATGGGGTGGTTTCTAGAGCCATACGTCTTAAATCCTCTCTGAAATAAAACAGCGTAATGAAGTAAAGCAATCGAGGGATAACCAGTGTGCGGTACGGTTTGAATGGCGAAATCCCTCTACTCCTGACACACAATCAGGAGTAGAGGGCAAACGGTGTGATAGATGGACTATGAGCCAGCCGCCGTGACAGAGAAGCCAGCCGTCTTCATTCCCTGAAGTGTACTCGATTGGAGGGCGTCCAGTCCAGAACTCAGGGTTGCCTTGCCATCGGTAGCGTTACTAAAATTGTCGCCTAGATCGGTAAAGACCTGACTCATTGTCGGACCCCATTGGAAGGAGACATCGACATTGTTCGAGGCCGTTTTAAAGACATCGAAAATGTTTTGTCCACCATAGAAGGTCTGAACTGCAGAGCTGGCAGGTGTACTAAGGGCCGAGGTCAACGCTGGATACAGCTGCGCGCCATTGACCATATCGGTCACGCTTTGTGTGTTGGTGTTCAGCCACGTTGCGAACTCGGTCGCCTCTTTGGGGTGTTTGCTGTTTTTGAAGACAACCGTGGTCGAGCCGCCCCAGTTGCCCGCGACGTTCTGACCCGCGCTCCACTGTGGCATTGGCGCAACGGCCCAATCGCCAGAGGTCTTAGGTGCGTTAGAAAGGATGGTGTTCGCGCCCCAGACTGCCGAAATCCAGGTGGCAACCTGACCTGTTTGCAGATCGTTGTACCATGCTTGCGAGAAGTCGGGATCGGTTTTCACCAGTTTCTTATCCAGCAAGCCCTGCCAGTAGTTCGCAACCTGTTTTGAGTTGGTATCATTAATACCGACTTGCCAGGATTGCCCGTTGATACGGAACCAGCGTCCGCCAGCCTGCCAGATCAGGCCAATGAACCAGCCTGCTTCCTTCGGCGGGAAATCGGTGATATATGCCTGTGGATCAGCGGCGTGCAACTTGGCCGCATCCGTGGCAAATTGATCCCAGGTTGTGGGAACGGCCAGCCCGTATTTTTTGAAGAGGTCAGCGCGATAATAGAGGGCCATTGGACCTGTGTCCTGCGGAATGGCATAGATCGCGTTACCTTGTGTGCTCTGGCTCCAGGTCCAGGGCACAAACTGGCTCTGCACTGAACTTGCTCCATACTGACTTATATCAAGCAAGCCACCAGTTGCCTCGAACGTGGGCAGGAATTGATATTCGACCTGACCGAGGTCTGGTGCATTGCCAGCCTTGATCGCGGTGAACATCTTCGCATAGGTGCCGTTCGCGCCAGCGGGAACGGAGACCCAGTTGACATGAATGTTGGGATGGGTCTGGTTAAATAGATCGACAGAGGTATTGAGGTTGGGAACCCAGGACCAGAAGGTCAGGTTGACAACGCCGCCACTACTGCTCGCACCACCAGAAGAGGGCGAACTAGAGCCACAGGCTGAAAGTGGCGCGACCATTACAAGGGCCATTAAGAAGAAGCCTATGGTGGTCATGGTGCGACGTGACCAGCGTAACGGAGAGAAATACTGCATGCTTTTATGCACTCCTTCGGGCTACTACAATGGGCAAGCAAGTACGTCATTACATGGAAACGCTTCATCGCTATTGATAGCAGTGTAGCTGCTAACGTTATTCGTTGTCAACACTGCAACATTGCTCTGTTTCTGCCGAATAGCAACGTTTCCGAGATTACATACGTTGCCTGTCACTAAAATCTCTCATTAAGTTACTTAATTTATTCGTGAGTTGCAGAGATGTTGTTGAGAGATGTCAATGGGCGGTATAAATATATCTAGAACGTTGTGTTGTGGCATGCGTGTGTGTTTAGGGTATTGTAAGGTACATCACGTGGGCTGCAAGTTGCCTATCAGGCTCAGGCGTCATAATCAATCTGATGTTATTTACCATGCGGGAATTTGAGAAATTATGGAAATAAACGGTATCAACAGCATGGACGGCGCGAAGGGCACGCCAAACGCGGATGCATCTATATTTCCTGCGGAAGCGACTGTGGCGACCCCTGTGAAGCGCAAGAAATCACGTAAACGCAGCATTATCACCTTTACTATCGTCAGTATCATCAATGTTGCCTTGCTAGTATTACTCTGGACGCAACTGCTGACACCAGCGAAGCAAGCTTCAACGCAGACGGCTGGTACATTATTGGGCATTGGCGATATCAGCAGTCCGCTGATCGGCAAGCCCATGTCTGATTTTGCGTTGAGTGCGCTCAATGGTTCGGGCAAGACGGTCCACTTGGTTGCTTTCAAAGGCAAGCCAGTGATACTAAATTTTTGGGCTTCGTGGTGTGATCCCTGCAATCAGGAGGCCCCATTTATGCAGAAAAGCTGGTCACAGTTGCAAGCGCAAGGGGTGACGCTGATCGGCATTGATGGGCAAGAGAGTGCTGGCAATGCTCTCACCTTTATCCAGAAATATGCGATTACCTATCTCAATGTGCAAGACACGCTCACCGGCACGACCGCGATTAGCTATGGCGTGACAGGTTTTCCTGAAACAGTGTTTATTAATCGCAATGGCATTGTGGTAGCAAAATGGGCGGGAGCGTTAGATAGCAAGGGCTTGCAGGCCGAGATGGCAAAAATGTAGGAGTGGCATAGCGATGGCTCTTCTGCTCACGTTGCGTCTGATTGCACGCACAGCCCATACGCTCTCCGCTGCTACCTGGGTGGGTGGGAGCATGATGTACTTGCTCGTGGTGCAGCCGGCATTGCGTTTGGGCGGCCCAGCACCAGCAGTGGCGGCGAAAGTGGCGGCTCTTTTTCAGCAGATGGTTAATGTCTGCCTTGGCATATTGGTCTTGAGTGGTGTGTATCTTGCCTTTGATCGCTTGACACAAACGACGCTTGGCTGGCCCTATCTGCTTGTGTTGGGGCTGAAAATCATCTGCGCCCTTGCCCTTTTTATGCTGGCAGTATATCTAGGGCAAAGCAATGTGCGGCGGCTGGCAAGGCAGCGCACACGCCTCTCGCAGGCGGCCCCGCAGTTGATGCTAGCCCTGGGCATCGTGGTATTTGTACTTGGCGCGCTACTCAACATTCTTTTTGAGTTGACGGTTGCGCCTCATTGATGGAGATTGTAGCATGCAGCCTGCTTTGACGATATCAAAGAATGACCGCGAATCTACTGAAGAGAAGCGTCCACAGTCGCGCCGCAAGCGTTTCCCTGTGAGTTTTCTGATCGCGGGCATTGCTATCGTAGGTGCGGTCTTTTATCTCGTCTATGCCAATACGCAAGCCAACGCGGTCTATTATATGACCGTCTCGGAATTGCAGCATTGCGCGACTTGTATGACGCAGTCGGTGCGTGTTGCTGGCGTCGTGCAACAAGGGTCGATTGTGCGCAACGATCAGCAAGATCGTGTCTCATTTGTGATCAATGATGGTAAGCAGTCAATGCCTGTGACTTATACAGGGGTCGTACCTGACATTTTCCGTCCGGGCATTCAAGTGGTTGTTGAGGGGCATTACGCGGGGCAAGGAGCATTTCAAGCACAAACATTGCTCGCCAAGTGCCCATCCAAATTTCAGTCTGCGACACCAACTACACAGAATTAGGGAACAACCGTGTATTTTTCAGACTTGGGGACCATATCCCTGATGTTCGCACTCGTCATCGCGCTCTACGCGACGATTGCAGCTGTTCTAGGCTCTGTGCGCATGTTGCCGCAATTGGTGCAGAGCGCAAAACATGCCGTACTTGCAGTGGCCTTCTTTCTCATGCTGGCCTCGGCAGCCTTGATTGCAGCGTTTCTCACACACGACTTTGGTGTGCGCTATGTTGCCGAACATTCCAGTTTGACAATGCCCTGGTATTATACGGCCTCGGCTTTTTATGGTGGGCAGGAGGGATCGCTGCTCTACTGGGGGCTGACACTGGCAATTTTCTCGGCCATTTTTGTTTTGTCCTCGAAGCGCGCTCCCGTTGCTCTTGTACCTTACGTGATGGCGACGTTGATGGTGATTGAGACTTTCATCCTGCTTGTGTTGGTCGCGGTTTCCAGCCCATTCGTGCGCCTTGCGGTTGCTCCACCAAATGGGGTGGGTTTGAACCCTATCCTGCTCGATCCCGGTATGCTGATTCATCCACCGATGTTATTGATGGGCTTTATGAGCTTTTCGGTTCCCTATGCCTTTGCGGTGGCGGCCATGGTTACTGGACGCTTAAATAGTGAGTGGCTACGCTCGATTCGCCGCTGGATGCTGGCGGCCTGGTCAATTCAGACGGCAGGTTTGGTGCTGGGCGCATGGTGGGCCTATCATGTACTCGGCTGGGGAGGCTATTGGGGCTGGGACCCAGTTGAAAACGCTGCTCTTTTGCCCTGGCTAACGGCAACCGCTTTTTTGCATTCGACCATGGTGCAGGAGCGGCGCGGTATGCTCAAGGTCTGGAATCTTGTGCTGGTGATGGCTTCGTTCGCACTCTCCATCTTTGGCACTTTCGAGGTGCGCAGCGGTGTAATCAGCTCTGTTCACTCTTTTGCCTATTCTGATATTGGAACTTATTTCTTGACCTTTCTGGTCATTATCATTGTGTTTTCTACGCTACTCTTTGTGTTCCGTTTGCCCAATTTGCGCCCTGAGCAGGAATTTCATTCGGTTATCTCACGTGAGGGTGTTTTTCTCTTTAACAATCTCCTTTTGATTGGCATCACCTTTGCTACGCTCTGGGGTACGCTCTTCCCGCTGATTACGGCGGTGGTACAACACCAGGAGATGACGGTTGGGCCGCCGTTTTATGAGAATGTCAATGGCCCGCTGCTTGGCGTTTTGGTGCTGGCTATGGGTGTAGGTCCCCTGCTGGCATGGCGACGCACCGCGTTGAATGCTCTTTGGCGTAACCTGAGTGTGCCAGTGGTCATTTCGGCAATCTGCGCGGCCCTTTTACCGCTTTTTGGCGTGACAAGTGTGCTGGCTGATATCGGTTTCGCGCTGTGCGCCTTTACGGCAACCGCCATTTTTTACGAACTCTGGCGTGGTATGCGCGTGCGCCATAGCCACGGCGAACCCTATCCAATTGCCCTCATGATGCTCTTTAGTCGCTATCGCCAACGCTACGGTGGCTACATTGTTCACTTGGGCATGGTCGCGCTGACGGTGGGCATTATTGGCTCACATTTTTTTCAGCAACAACAGGATGCCTTGCTGAAGCCCGGCCAAAGCATGAATATCGCGGGTTATCAACTGACTTTCCTCGGCAATATCGAGATGCAGGATACCGATAGAGATAGCATTGCAGCACAGATTCAGGTCTGGCATAATGGGCAGTTGGAACGCTATATTTACCCCGGACGCACGATCTATCACAATTTTGCCAATCAGCCCGCCAGCCAAATTTCGATTACGACAACGCCCAATCTAACGGATATCTATGTCTTTCTCGCAGACTGGCAAGGAGCGACCCAGGCCCAGATTCGTGTTTTTATTAATCCACTTGTCTCGCTCGTCTGGTATGGTGGCCTGTTTATGTTGATTGGCGGTGTTATCTGTTGGTGGCCTGAACAACGCCGTCACGCCGTCTCGAAAACCGTTTCAGCGGCAAAGACAGCTGAAGAAGAGGTAGCCGTATGAGTGCCGTTAAGAACGATCTAATTGGTGTAATATCTGCTAAAAAGATGGAAACACGGCGTAGTGGCACACGCCTGTTGCGCTCACCATCCTTTCTGGCAGTTCTTTTCGCGGTGATCTTTCTTGCTTGCACATGGTCATACATGCTCTTCAATGCGCAGACGCACAAAACGCTCGACCAGCGCGTGTTGGATGTGGCCTCGCAGTTGAAATGTCCCATTTGCCAGGGCGAGTCGGTCGCCGATTCTTCGTCCGGGTTGGCGCAGGAGATGCGGGCCACAATTCGCCAGCAATTACAGGCGGGTAAGTCGGAGCAACAGGTGATCCAGTACTTTGCGAATAGCTATGGCTCACAAATTATCTGGTCGCCACCCTGGCAAGGTTTTAGTTTGCTGGCCTGGCTGATGCCAATTGCTCTGCTGCTTGGCGGAACCTTGCTGATCTTTTTCATCTTCCGGGCTTGGCGTATTGCGGACAGCAGTAGTGCAACGCTGATAGTGGGCAAGAGTACTGTCCCTGATACACTCGATCAAAGCGATGGAGACACAGCATTCAATAACATGGATGAGATGGAAGTAAGGCGTTATAGCAAGCAATTAGCTGAAGAGCTGGCCGCCGCTGATCCACTATTTGACGACTATCGTGAGGTGTGATAATGGCTCTATTTGTTGCGCTTGGTCTAGGTATTGCCTCACTGGCCTTTGTGCTATATCCACTCTATAAGCATGAGCGCGGCGGCGTTGATCTCTTGCAGCCACAAGTAGGACTGAGCCGGCTTGAGGATGGCGCACTCGAAGATGCTGCACAGCTTCCCGAACGCGAACTAGCTGCACGTATGGCGTTGCAAGAGGTTGAGCTTGATTATCAACTAGACAATATCTCAGAGGACGATTATCGGCAACTGCGTGATCGCTACATGCGGCGCGCATTGGTTGCCTTGAAGTCACGGTATCAGCATGAGCAAGTCCTGGATGCGCTGATTGAAGAGCGCAAGCGCCAGAAAGCCAAAACCGGCGGCGCCGAGTTCACCGAAAATGTGATTCGCCAACGCGAAGAGATGTCCGAACAGATCAAGGCGCTCAATGAATTAAAGATCATGGCCTTGGGC
>DAICZM010000369.1 GCA_027311145.1 Ktedonobacterales bacterium | reverse complement strand
TTTTTCGAGCCCGCAAAAACCTCATCAAAGTAGACCTTTTTTTTGTCGTTTCTTTTCTTATCCCCATAACTAAGATATTGACATTTATCAATATCTTAGTTATACTTGTTCTCAGCGTGATGATACATATCGGAAAGAGCAGGCACAATGGCGCAAGAGGACGAATTGACAATCAAACCGCGTAAGCGGCGTGTGGGTAAAAGTGGCGGAGACGCCCCGTGTTGCACCCCTTGTGCGGACGAAACGTTGGCTACGGAGGACGCACTCACACTTGCCACACTCTTTCGTGCCTTGGCTGATCCCACTCGCGTGCAGATCGTGACACTGCTTGCGCGCCATGTCGGTGAAGTCTGTGCCTGCGATATCACCAGTTGTTTCAATCTTGATCAATCCACAATTGCGCATCATTTGCGTTTATTGCGTGAAGCAGGGATTATTGATGTTGTGCGCCATGGCGTCTGGGCCTACTACTTTCTGCGTCCCGTCGCGCTCCAGCCGGTACGCCAGTTGCTTGATAACGTCACGGTTGCTGCTTTGGCATCATAAGAGAGATGGTCGTTCACCTCTCTTTTTTTATGAATGAGATATTGATAATCATCAATATTTCCGATGAAAGGAAGGACTTTATGGAGACGCAAGATACCCTGAGTCAGCACGACGAACAGATTCGCACCACAGTGCGCGCACGTTATGGGCAGGCGGCTGCTCAAGTGCTGCGTATGATTGATACGGGTGTACAAGAGAGTGCGGATAGTTGTTGTGACGATAGTTGTTGTAGTACCGAAAGCCAGCAAGCACCAAAGCCCGTCTTGCAAGTACTTGATCTGGGCGCACAAGAGCGTGCGGATAGTTGTTGTGGCGATAGCTGTTGTGGTGTGGGAAGCGAGCAAGACCCTGTGACTGCAAATCTCTATAATGAGAGCGAATTGGGTGAGATTCCGGTTGCTGCTGCCCTTGCCTCGCGTGGCTGTGGCAATCCAACCGCTTTGGCTGAACTGAAATCGGGCGAGAAGGTGTTGGATCTGGGAAGTGGTGGTGGTGTCGATGTGCTGCTTTCAGCGAGGCGTGTTGGTCCAACGGGCTTTGTCTATGGCCTGGATATGACGGATGAGATGCTGGCACTGGCGGAGCGCAACCGCATCGAGGCTGGTATCGAGCATGTGAGCTTCCTTAAAGGTGTCATTGAGGATATTCCCCTGCCAGACAGCGCGGTGGATGTCGTGATTTCCAATTGTGTCATCAATCTCTCGGCTGATAAGGGGCGTGTTTTGCATGAAGCATATCGTGTACTCACGCCTGGGGGACGTTTTGCCGTTTCGGATATCGTCTTTCTCGGCGAGATGCCATCGTCGATTCGTGGTGATTTAGAGGCATGGGCGGGCTGTATCGCAGGCGCGTTAGAAGAGGCCAACTATCGCATGCTACTGACGCAAACGGGTTTTGATGAGATCAGTCTCGAGGTAACACGCCGCTACTCGCTGAGTGATGTGGTGGAGAGTGGCGGCGGACGCTCGCTGCTGGCTTTGCCCGCTGACGAGCGTGCCGCCCTGGAAGGAAAGTTCGTGAGTGCTTTTATCCGCGCACGCAAACCCCTTTTATAATGGTTGGGCCTGTAGTTGCAGGATAATCTGACGGCTGCTGTGTGGTGCGATGTTGAGACGATCAGCAGGACGGTTTAAGCCGTCCTCGCTTGTCACGACTGGCTCGAAACAGACGAACTCGTGATCGGGAACCAGCACGGGTTCCGTCCAGACCTGCATGGTTTTGAGAGCGTAGCCGTCTGGCGTGGGTTGCTCGCGCACGGTCAGCGTGCCATGCTGTGGGAATTGAATAGTGACCTGTTGCGCGAAAGGATAGGGTGTATTGGGTGGGTTTGTGTCCCATTGGAAGTCGTTGACTGCAAAGCCTGCTAAACCTTCAACGTTCAGGCGGGCTTTGTCGCTCTGTCCGAGGGCGAAATAGGGATGGAAACCGGGGGCGATGGGCATTGTCTCGTCACTGTGGTTCTCCATCGTCAACGTATAGTTGAGCGTACCTTCACTGGCCTCAAAAGTAGCGGTGAAAGTGAATTCGTAGGGGTAGTCGTGGCGCGTAGCATCGCTACTCTTGAGTTCAATGCTGAGTTTGCTGGCCTCCTGTTTTAGCCGTGTCCAGGGCAGCAGGCGACCAAAGCCGTGAATGGGCAGGGTGGTCTGCTTTTCCTGAAAAATGCCATCCTTGAGGCGCGAGAAGTTCGGGATCATCAGTGGCAGACCCCAGCGTTTGATATTGCCAGTTTCCATTGGACGATAAAGTACCTGCCAGGTATCAACCTGAAAATGGGAGACGAGGCATAATTCAGGAATGATGCCAATGGTTGTAGAACCGCTGCTTAAAACCTGCTCACGTGGCAGGGGAAAGCTCATAAATGTTGCCATTGTTCTGTCATGCAGCGGCGCATCCCCTCATTTCGCCTGTTCGTTGAGAGACCGAGACAATGCGCCAATGCTTCCCTCCTTTGTAGTATCGCTATACTGTATATGCTACGCATCTTGTATGTGCGGATGCAATACTGGTAGGGCCAACCATTGCGGCTATGCGACCTCCTCTCCTCTTGCGTTTTCGCATTGTGGTGCTTATACTGTAAGAAGCTACAGCAAGTGGATAGTAAAATTATCTATGCTATTGACGTTGTTTTCTTTAGAACCTGCTTCCAGTCATAAACGGGGATGCTATCGGTATGAAGGAAAATTCAACCAATGAAGCAGCAGAGGCAGCGCATACAGAGACAGGCCAGCCGCAAAGCAGACTGGAAACGGAGGCGAGGCAGTCTGTGCAGGGATATATAGCAATCAAAGGGACACGCAACGGGTTATTTCTGACCCTTGAGCCAGAGACCCCTTTTAATGAACTGCTGGATGCGCTGGCACGGCGACTTGCCGAGGCCCCCGCATTTTTTCGCGGTGCTGCGCTCTCTGTCGATACCAGTCGACGAGCGTTGCGCATTAGCGAGCGTGTTCAGCTTGAAGATTTGCTCGCGTATTATCAGATGTCGATTATGCCAATTGAACAAATCGCTATCGGACATGCGGCGAGTGCAAATCAGTCAGAGTCGAAAGAGACCCATGACCTGAGAGAGGGGCATGAGTCGAGAGAGACACGCGATCTGAGAGAGGTACACACGACGATAGTGTTACCGCCGATGGAGCTATTGCCGGATATGTCTATGCAAACAGGCGAGATCGAGATGTTGTCGCGCGAACGTGACCCGCGCGAATCGGATGATACGCTTTTCTTGCGGCGAACCGTGCGCTCAGGCCAGGCGATTCACCATCATAGTACGGTTGTCGTGTTGGGCGATGTCAATCCGGGAGCGGAAATTGTGGCAGGCGGCGATGTAATTGTTTGGGGTGTGTTGCGAGGTATGGTGCATGCTGGCTATGCGGATAACGAAGCCGCTCTCGTGTGTGCGTTACAGTTGGCTCCCGTGCAATTGCGCATTGCTCATCTGCTCTCGCGTCCGCCAGAAGGCTTTGATGTGCAACCATACCCGGAAGTAGCCACCATCAGGCAGGGCCAGATCGTGGTTGAAGCATGGCTCAATGGGCGTCCGCCGAAAAAATGAGTGCCATTTTCCCTAAAAAAGCAGGTAGTAAAAGCATCTTTTTCCGCTCTTATCTTAGATAAGATGTCTATTGAACCTGTTTGTATCCGGCCTTACGTGATATACTGGATGACAACAGGAATCAGGGATGAAACGTCTTCCTACTAGAAATCCAGGCAGTTCTTCCAATGGAGTATGTGTATGGATAGCCGGATAATAACCATTACATCTGGGAAGGGTGGTGTCGGTAAAACGACGACGACCGCGAATCTTGGCACGGCACTCGCAATGCAGGGGCTAAAAGTTGCAGTCGTAGATTCCGATATTGGGTTGCGCAATCTTGATGCTGTACTGGGTCTAGAAAATCGCATTGTCTATGATCTGGTCGATGTGGTCGAGGGTCAGTGTCGTCTCAAGCAAGCTTTGATTAAAGATAAGCGTCAGCCCGAACTCTATTTATTGCCAGCTGCTCAGACACGCGATAAGAATGCTGTCAACAGTATTCAAATGGAGCAGTTGTGTCGTCAATTGCGCCAGGAGTTCGATTTTGTGCTGATAGACTCTCCCGCTGGTATCGAGCAAGGTTTCCGTAATGCGATTGTTGGCGCAGACGAGATCATCATCGTCGCCAACCCTGAAATGGCTTCAGTACGAGATGCCGACCGCATCATTGGTTTGGTAGAGTCCGCTGGTAAGCCGGAGCCACGCCTGATTCTCAACCGTCTACGCATAGAAATGGTGAAGCGTGGCGATATGATGGCGGTGACCGATGTGCTGGAGGTGTTAGGTATCGAACTACTGGGGATTGTCCCCGAAGATGAGTCGATTATCATTGCGACCAATAAGGGCGAACCCGCTGTCTATGAGAAACGCTCGCGCGCGGGGCGGGCATATCTCAACGCCGCGCAGCGTATTCTGGGTCAAGATGTTCCTTTAGATGAGGTGGAAGAGGCTCCATCGCTCTTAGAGCGATTACGCCGCCTGATGGGATTTGGGTCTGTGGAGACGGAAAAACAAGTTCGTTCTCAGTCATCCTAGAAGGGGGTAGAACTATGGGTGTGTTTGAGTTTATGGTTGGACGGAAAAAACCAACACCGGGCGAACTGGCCAAAGAACGTTTGAAGGTGGTGTTGGTGCATGATCGCATGAAAATTAGCCCGGAACTGCTTGAATTGATTAAAACCGAGTTGCTTTCAGTTATCTCACGGCGACTGGATGTCGATGAGCAACAAATGCAGGTCAATTTGACCCGCGACTCCGGTTTGGATAAACTCCATACAGATATTCCTGTCAAGCGTCAGAAGGTCTCATTTGATTGGGACCCGCCGGCATATACCCCCGGAACCTCTGGAACCCCCGTGATGCGCGGGCGTGTTCATTTCGAGGAAGAAGAACGATAGGAAGCAGGGTGAGGTCTGCCCTCGCCCTGCTTTATGTTCTCGTGCAATCATGT
>DAICZM010000368.1 GCA_027311145.1 Ktedonobacterales bacterium | reverse complement strand
GTGTAGAGAAGCGCGATTTCAATACCTATGGGGCGCGCCGTGGTAATCACGAGGTGATGGTACGTGGCACGTTTGGCAATATTCGCCTGCGCAACCGTCTGGTTCCAGGCAAAGAAGGCTACTATACCGTTCATCTGCCAGATGGTATAGAGACCACAATTTACGAAGCCTCGGAGCAGTACATCAAGGAAGGTGTGCCGCTGGTGGTGATCGCGGGTAAAGAATATGGCTCCGGCAGCTCGCGTGACTGGGCGGCAAAAGGACCCAAATTGCTGGGTATTGAGGCGGCGATTGCTGAGAGCTTCGAGCGTATTCATCGTAGTAACCTGGTCGGTATGGGCATTCTGCCCTTGCAATTTAAGGCCGGCGAGAGCAAAGAATCGCTGGGTTTGACGGGCCATGAGGTCTACGATATCGTCGGATTGGAGCAGGGATTAAAACCACATCAGGAAGTGACGGTGAAAGTGACACGTGAGGATGGTTCAACCTTCTCGTTCCAGACAACAGCGCGGCTCGATAGCCCAATCGATGTCGTCTACTATCAGAATGGCGGCATTTTGCAGACCGTGTTGCGCAAGCTGTTGAAAGACTAGGGTGTGCGTGAGGATGCGCAGCATGGTTACGATTATGTCGTGACCATGCTGCTTTTTTATGAAAAAAACTTAGACTTTTTCGATTTCAACAAGCTGTTCTAGTTCCACGCTGTGTGCATCCAGGCGTAAGACCTGGCAGGCCGATGCAGGGAAGACAATGGAAACGGCCTGCCCGATGTCATAGCCGCGAGCTTGTTGGCTGGGAACATCAGCGATGAGCGTTGTGCCTTCGTCACTGCGGATATGGAAGCGTGTGAAAGGTCCCAGGAAGGTGCGTAGTTCGATACGTCCAGGCAGCAGATTTTGCGGACCCTCAACGAGCGTTTCGTCGTAATTATTGTTCTCGTGACGCAATGAAACCTCTTCGGGACGAATAATGACCAGGACTTGTTCTTCAGCCTGAAGTGTGGCCTGAGATGGCACATAGAGTGTGTAGTTATGTGTGCGGCAGCGGCCCTCTTGTGGTGAAGTTAGCACGGCCTTGAATTGGTTGCTGTTGCCGACAAAAGTAGCCGCGAAGATTGTGTGCGGGTTGCTGTAAATCTCTTCAGGGCGATCAAGTTGCTCGATTTTGCCTTTTGCCATGACTGCAATGCGATCAGAGATAGCCAGAGCCTCTTCTTGATCGTGCGTGACGTAAATCGCGGTCATTTTGAGTTGCTGCTGAATGCGGCGAATTTCATTGCGCAGGGAGACGCGCACTTTGGCGTCAAGGGCCGAGAGCGGTTCGTCAAGCAACAATACTTTTGGTTCAACAGCCAGGGCGCGTGCCAGTGCGATGCGCTGCTGTTGTCCGCCGGAGAGTTGATGAGGGAAGCGGCGGCCCATTTCTGTCAGTCCGACCAGTTCGAGCAATTCCGCGCAACGGCGGGTAATGTGCTCTTTGGGCAAGCGTTTAATCTCCATGCCAAAGGCAATATTTTGCTCAGCGGTCATATGTGGGAAGAGGGCGTAAGATTGAAAGACCATGCCCATTGGGCGTTTACTGGCTTGGCGTGTGGTGATATCCTCTTCATCCAGCAGAATAGTTCCGGTGCTGGGAGTTTCAAACCCGGCGATCATGCGCAAAATGGTGGTTTTGCCACAGCCACTGGGACCGAGCAAGGTTAGAAATTCGCCTTGATTGATAGAAAGCGAGATCTGATCGACGGCTGCAACCGAGCCGAAATACTTGCTGATGTTGCTCAGTTCAAGAAATGCCATAAAAATGCTCCTTGCCTATTTGGCTGCCGTAAGTTCAAGTTGTTGGTTAGGTCTGCGGCGCACGAGCAGAATGATCGCCAGCACACAGAGCAGGGTGAGGATGAAACTCAGGATTGAAAGTGAGGCAGCTTCGTGGGCGTCACTCTGGCCGATGCCATCCAGGTAGATCGGAAATGTGAAAATGCCGGCGAGCGAGGCGAGCGTGAATTCACCCATTGACGTTGAGAAGGTGAGCAGGGCGGCACTGATAAGACCGGGCCAGATATTGGGCAGAATGATCGTCAAGAATGTTTTCCACCAACCGCTGCCCAGGCTATAAGCCGCTTCCGTCAAGACTTGTGTATTAATGGCGCGCAGGCTGTTATCAATAGGGCGATAAACGTAAGGCAATGCCACAATGACATAGGCGCAGACGAGCAGTTGAGGAGTATTGACGATATTGAATGGCTGATTGCTTAACAGTGGTACAAGCCCCAATGACAAGATATTGATGAACATATTGGAACTACCATAGACTTCGAGCAGACCCAGTGACATGATAATCGGTGGGACTGCGAAGGGAACCAGCGAGAGAAATTCAAGCAAGGGGCGCGCTTTGGGCAGGCGCATCTGCATCCAATAGACGGTCGGCGTAACAAGGACAACGCTGAGGACTGTCGCCGTTAAGGAGAGTTCGAGCGAGAGGATCAAGGTCTGAGAGAAATTTTTATCGCTGAAAATTTGCAGGTAGGTATGAAAGTCCAGGCTGTTGCCATTTGAGAGACCGAAGGCTAACGTTGCCCCGAGCGGAATAAGCAGGTAGATAATCACAAGTGAGAGAAAGATTTTGTCAAACCCGAAGGAACGCGAGTTTTTCTGGCGTACCATGCTCATATGTATTACCTTCCTTGCCAGGCGTTGACGCGCCGTAACATTGTGGTATAGAGGGTGACGGAGATCAGTAGCACGAGAATCATGCCAACTGCTAACGCGTTGCCCAGACCGACATCCATACTCACGTTGCCTGCTACGACAAAACTAATCAGAATAGTCACGAGGTTGATATTGCCTTGTGCCAAAGCATAGGCAGTTGCAAAGGCCCCAAACGAATTGGCAAAGAGGAGCATTGCTGCCGCAATCAAGGATGGCAGCAGTACAGGGAGAGCGACCCGTCGCCAGTAGGTGAAATTGGATGCACCAAGGTTTGTTGCTGCTTCTCGCCATTCGGGGCGCAACGCGCTCATGGCGGGCACGGTCACTAAGATCATCAGAGGGAGCTGAAAATAGGTGTAGGCCATGACCAGTCCCCAAAAGCTGTAAATGCTGAAGCCTAGGTCATAGAGGCTGATATGAAACCAGTTGTGCAGCAACACCGTAATAAAGCCAGTCACGCCGAGGGTGGAAATAAAGGCAAAGGCCAGCGGGACACCCGCGAAATTGGCGGCGATACTGGAGAAACCGATCAAGAAATTGCGTAGCCAGCTTGCCTTCAGCGAGTAGACACCATACGAAGCAAAGAAGCCTACTACAGAGCCAATCAGGGCTGTGACCAGGGACAACGTGACGCTATTCTGGAAAGCATGCAAGTTGCTAGCTTGTGAGAAGACGCGCTGAAAATTATTGAATGTGAGCGCATTTGTATTGCTATCAAGAAAGCTGCCTTGAATAAGAATGATGGCGGGCAGAAGCTCGAAGAGCAGGCAAAAAAGCAGAAAAGGAGCTAATCCGAGCCAACTCACCAGTATATCGGTTCTGCTGGCTGAGCGTGGACGTGCCGCCTTTGCTCGTGTCTGAGTAGATGCAGGCGGTGCAGTTGTGCCCGCCGCTGGAAGTTGCATCAGATATCCTCCGTATAGCATAGATGGGCGCGATCACTCGCGCCCATCGAGTAGAGAGAACAGGCATGAGATTTGTAGATCATGCCTGCCTCTTGTTTTACAAGTAGAATGGACTACTGCCCGAGTACCTGTGTTTGCCAGTTCTGCGACAACGTGTTTGCCGCTGTGCTCAGTTGGGTCAGATCGGTGACGAACTTGACATTGGCATACTGCTCGGCATTTGGCAGCTTGGCAGCCAGGTCTGCGGGAACCTTACCAGCGGCAACTAATGCCTGGTAGCGAGCAGGGTGTGCATAGCCTTTCAGGTAGTAGAGCTGGCCTTCGTCAGAGTAGATGTACTCGATCCACAGACGCGCCGCGAATGGATGAGGAGCGGTCTTATTGATGACCGAGACGTAAGGTCCAGCGATCGAGCCATCAGAAGGAATAACGACTTGCAGGTTGGGTTTGCCTGCCAGCGAGTCGCGGAAGCCGAGACCCAGGTAGTCCCACATGATGGCGATAGCCACTTCACCTTTGCTGATATTGGCAATATTAGAGCGTGCAGAAGTGAAATTGCCTTTTTTCTTCAGCTGGACGAAATAGTCGATGCCAGGCTGAATATCAGCGGTACTCCCACTCATTGCCAGGGCAGCGGAGTAGACAGCAATGAAGGCGTCATTGGCCTGACGGGGATCGCCGTCGATACCAACCATGTTTTTATAGTTACCGGAAAGCAACTCTTTGAACGAGGTTGGGACGGTCTTAACCAGATCGGTATTGACGATAAATGCCTGCGTTCACCAGTATTCCGTACACCAGTAGCCATTGGGGTCCTTAAGATTGTCAGGAATATCGGCCCAAGTTGACTGTTTGTAAGGAGTGATAAGTCCCTGTGCGATCGCCTCTGGCCCGAATTTGAAGCCGACATCACCAATATCACCGTGGGGGTGGTGGATAGAGTTTTTGAATACCTCAAGCTCCTGCGCGGAAGAATATTCAGCTTCGGCCTGATAGGCAACTGGGACATACTTGGAAGCATAGCCTGCCAAGATGTCTTTGTAGTCAGCCCATTCTGGTGGAATACCGATGGCCTGAAGCTGGCCTTCTTTTTTGGCATTGGCGATCAATGTTTGCATATCAATCGGCCCTGCCATGTTGGCAGTAGGCGTAGCTGCACCTGTGCTACCAGTGCTGCTGCCACATGCCTCTAAAAACGAGGTGAGCGCGGCGGTAGATACACCAACAGCCCCCGCACGACGAAGAAAATCACGACGGCTCTGAGAACCGAGGGCATTTTGAAATAGTTCCTGCATGCTCATGATTAAGAGAATACCTCCGTGTACTGGATGGACACCAATATATACAGTGGTACACGCCCTGTATAGAGATGTACGAGCCTTCTGGATGAAGGAGTACAGGTCCATCGTTATGATAAGCCTACAGG
>DAICZM010000367.1 GCA_027311145.1 Ktedonobacterales bacterium | reverse complement strand
CACATTGCATGCCATCCTGCCAGCGCGCATTGGCACGCTGCGTATACTCAACCATCGTCTGCCCATAGCTGGCAATGCGTTGACGATGAAACGCGGGCTGTATCAGGCGACGCTGACGGCGATGAAACTCACCCTCACTGCGCAATAAGCCATTGCCCACCAGTGGCTGTCTCTGCTGCTGCGGCTTATGCATATCTTGATGATGCACTACCAGTACATCACGAATATCATCAGGATGGCTTAACAGATAGGCATGCTGTTTTCCCATCTGAAAATGCACAACATCACCATACTGCTGATTAATCTGCTGAAACGCGCTCAGTGGATCGCGCCTGAAATGCAGCAGAAAACGCTCTGTTTCTAGAAAATGTGGGCCGGGGACGCTTTTTTGTTCAGATTGCGTCATGAAAAGACTCCTTCTTTTATGCCCTGAGAGATGCTAGCGCGCCAGCGGCGTTGGGCGCAATTGCAACACCTTAGTCAGGAATAAGCACAAGGGGATCATTGCAAAAGGAGACAAATCAAGAGAGCCACAAAAGTGACCCTCTCTCTGCTACTTTAGTTCTCGGTACGGTGAAACTCTTCCGCAAAGGCAAAACCATTGCGTTTGCCAGCATCTTCTGCCCCAGAGCGAATCCAGCCTTCGATCTGCTCAAAATGTGAGCTGAGTTGGCTGACGTGGGCACGCAATGCTTCAATTTTGATCTCAATCGTGCTACTGATATCAACGGCAAAGTTCTTGGTGGGTGCGCCAAAAATGTAAATTTCTGAGACTTTGTGTGGTTTGTAGCCCTCTGCCATCAGTTCAGGGAAGTCCCAGGGATTCTGCGAAGCGGGATAGATCGCTTCCAGGGCAGCACGTCCAGCCGCCAGATGGTCGGGATGGTAGCCCTGAATGCGCATCACGGGTGTCCAAGAGCGATCAGGCGACTGGCAGACCACACGCGACGGCTTATACTGACGCATCAAGCGCACCAGATCACGCCGCAAATCAAGCGTTGGTTGTAGCTGACCATCCTGATAACCGAGAAAGACCACGTCCTTGAGGCCAAGTACCTTACCTGCGGCACGCTGCTCTACCTTGCGCGTCTCGACAACTTTTGCGCGTGCCTCCGGTCCGACATCTGTCGCCTCATCAGGTCCACCACCGCTGCCATCGGTACACAGCACATAATACACATCCCAGCCCTCTTTTACCCATAAAGCAATAGTTCCTGAGCAGCCAAATTCGGCATCATCGGCATGTGCGCAAATCACCATCGCGACTTTATTCTGTTGTTCCTGTTGTTCGCTCACAGAGTTTACCCCTCATTATGAAAATAGACAGTAAGAATTTCTCGTTTTTTGTGGTAAGTACCATCAGCAACGCGCCTGCTTGTATAGCGATCTAACCCGCGTCCCTGTTTCACTGCTGAACACAAGATGCTGCGATAGTGATAGTATACAACTTTTTCTTAGCAACATGCTTACGATAGAGAAAGCCTACGTGAAATTTGCAGCCATAAGGCGCAAGCGATATAATAGCGAGAGTAAGGAGGACTATGAGCGCAGAACTTCGTATTATTCCTATCAAAAATATTGGTGAGATTGCCATTGGCACTAATTTGGGCAATCTCATTTTTGACGCAATCAGCCAACAACAACTCTCCTTGGAGCCGGGCGATATCCTCGTTGTGACGCAAAAGATTGTCTCCAAAGCCGAGGGACGCCTGGTCCACCTGGATGAAATTGAAGCTTCCGAGTTCGCCCACATCGCCGCACAACAGGGCAAAAAGGATGCCCAACATCTTGAGGTCGTGCTACGCGAAAGTAAACGTATTGTGCGCATGGACCATGGCGTACTCATTAGTGAGACGCATCACGGCTTCATTTGCGCGAATGCCGGTGTGGATGAGTCAAATATTGGCGGTGAGCGCACACTTGCCCTTTTGCCGGTTGACCCAGACCGCTCAGCCCGCGAGCTGCGTACACACTTACAACAGTTAGCCAGCCAGCAGAAGCCAGCAACGATACCCGATATCGCCGTGATTATCTCAGACACTTGGGGTCGTCCCTGGCGCAATGGACAGGTCAATATGGCCATTGGTCTCGCCGGCATGGAAGCTATCGTGGACTATCGCGGTCAGCTTGACCCCTATGGCTATCTGATGCAGGCCAGTGCTATCGCAGTCGCGGACGAACTGGCAGCAGCGGCAGAACTGGTCATGGGCAAAATCGAGCGCATTCCGGTGGCCCTGATTCGCGGCTACGCCTACATTCCTGCACAAGGTTCTGCGCAGACACTCGTTCGTGACAGCGCGACGGATATGTTTCGCTAAGCCAAAGAGGAAATTTGGAACGCGCTATGTATAGCCAGAGGACAAGACAAACGTGACAACACAGTCAGAAGCAAGAGCAACCACTATCCCCAAACGCGCACAAGACCTGATGGCACTTCTGCGTGGGCGTCGCAGCGTGCGCCAGTATCAGGAGCGACCAGTTGCACGCGCACTGATCGAGCAGATACTAGAAGCAGCACGCTGGTCCCCCTCACCACACGGGCGACAACCCTGGCGTTTTGTCGTGTTGAGCAGTCTCGAAAACAAAACCATATTAGCGGAACGCATGGGCGAAACATGGCAACACAACCTTGCGATGGATGGTCAGGAAGCAGTGATCGTTAATATTCGCCTGGAAAAATCGCGTCAGCGCATTCTCCACGCACCCGTTATCATTATTCCTTGTCTCTTTATGGCAAATATGGACCACTATCCTGACAAACAACGCCAGGCCGATGAGCGTATCATGGCAATTCAGAGTCTCGGAGCAGCCATTCAAAATATGTTGTTAATGGCCTATGATCTGGGGCTTGACGCGGGTTGGATGTGCGCACCCCTCTTTTGCCCAGAAATCGTCTGTGAAGCGTTGAACCTGGATACTCAGCTCAGCCCGCAGGCCCTGCTCACAGTTGGCTATGCTGCCGCTGACCCAAAACGGCGCGAACGTCTTCCGCTCGACTCTTTAGTACTTTACCTGGATGAAGATTTTGCATAATCAAGGTAGATCGAGGTTATCATGATTGTTGTACTTGCTGGTGGTGTTGGTGCTGCCCGTTTCTTACAAGGCGTGGTACAAGTTATTCCAGAGGAACAAATCACTGTCATTGTCAACACGGGCGATGATCGCGATTTCTACGGACTGCGCGTCTCGCCCGATATCGATATTGTAATGTATACGCTGGCCGGTCTGGTCAACGAGGCACAAGGCTGGGGCATTCGTGGTGATACGTATGCCACAATGCAACAGTTGACCGCCTATGGCAACGAAAACTGGTTCATGCTCGGCGATCGCGACCTAGCCACGCACATTCACCGCACCAACCTGCTACGTCAAGGCAAAACGCCCAGCGAGATTGCCGAAGAGGTGCGCCAGCGGCTCGGTTTACAACTGCGCATCCTGCCGATGAGCGACCAGCCTATCACCACACATATCCAAACGCCAGCAGGCTTACTGCATTTTCAGGAATATATGGTCAAACGCCATTGTTCTGATGAAGTACAGGATATCGTCTTCGTTGGCGCACGTGAGGCAAAGCCAGCCCCAGGGGTGCTTGACGCACTCAAGCAAGCCGAGGCAATTCTCATCGCTCCCAGTAATCCTCTTGTCAGTATTGGAAGCATTTTGGCCGTCCCCGGCATTCACGATGTATTACACGAGACAAGCGGGATGATCGTTGCGGTTAGCCCAATTGTGGGGGGGGCGCCAATTAAAGGTCCAGCCGATAAGCTCATGCGCGGAATGAAGATAGATGTCTCCGCCGTTGGTGTTGCACGCTGCTATCGCGATTTTCTAGATATCATGGTCATCGATGAGCAGGACTCGCATCTAGCCGAGACCATTGAAGATTTGGGCATCCCAACTATCGTCACAAACACCATCATGAGCAACAGCGCAACGAAAGCCGCCCTTGCGCGGCATGTGCTACAGGCAGCGGGCATACATGTATAAAAATAAAACCAACATCCGTCGATACAAAGATGAAATAGAGACATATGACATATAATGCACTAATTCCAGTCAAAGCCTTGCGCACGGCAAAAAGCCGACTTGCTCCCTATCTCTCACAAGAGCAACGCACGCAACTTGTGCTTGACATGCTTCACCATGTTTTAACGGTCTTACAAGAGAGCCTGTTATTTGAGCATATCAGCGTTGTTAGTCCCGATCCCATCGTTCTGGCAGAGACGACACGCTGGGGGGCACAAGCCGTCACAGAAGAGGTTGCAGGGCATAACCCAGCCCTACAAGCAGCAGCACAATGGGAACAAAGCAGTGGCGTCACCGCCTTGCTTACCATTTCAGCGGACCTACCAACTTTACGGGTAGAAGAACTGCAACGTCTGGTTACTTGTGCAACTTTCTATGATGTGCTGTTCGCATCTTCGCGCGATGGCACAGGAACCAATGCCCTGCTTGCACGACCACCACTCGTGCTTCCCTATCTCTTTGGGATCGGCAGTTTACAACGCTATCAAGATGAAGCCCATCTACGTCAACTGCGGAGCAAAGTTATCATGAGCGATGGTCTGGCATTTGATGTAGACACCATTGATGATCTAGACCTCCTACGACAACACGAACACCCTAAATTATCTACTTCTGCGCTGTTGCAGACAACACTTCATCGACCCCCTGCGGCTCAGTATGCACACCCACCGCACAATACGTAAATCCTGAAGGCAAATCTGAGAGTTTGAGTTGTAACTGCTGATTAATCTGGCTCTCAAACGTTGCCGCAAAACCAGTCACATTGACAAGCCCCAAGTCTGCGTGCAGGACATGCACTTTGACCTGGCATGCCTGGATATATGGTTGCAAGACAATCGTAAAAGGGTTCGTTATTAACAAAAACCGATCGTTACCTGTTAGCGTGATGGGACCATTATGCGCAAGCGACACCTGCACTTGCGATACTGTTCCCGGCAAACCTGACGCGGCAAGATTCTTTTGCGCAACTGCCGCGATATACGTCGGGCTGACCTGTGCCGTAATTGAGCCGCTTGTAGGTG
>DAICZM010000366.1 GCA_027311145.1 Ktedonobacterales bacterium | reverse complement strand
GGGTGCGATAGACCGTCGTGATGTAGGATTCCAGGCAAAAGCAGTGTTGACTGAGCATATGAAAACCGATAGCCTGATAATACAGCGAGTCATGTAATGGGTAATAGGCTTTGGCAACGGTGAGATTGTAGAGAATGCGCACGAAGAGTGCTAGCGTGAAAATAGCGATAGTGGGCCATGTGTGGCGGAAACGGCTCATCGGCAAACACCTGTTTCTCTATTGTGATGTATACAATTGGCGAAAATACATTGCTTGAGACGTGCTGTGCAATGGACAGGTAACAGACCAAATTTTCAAGAATCTTGCAAACGCTTCTGTATCCATTGTAGCCATGCTTGAAATGCTTCTGAAGGTGGCAGCGACGTGCGTTTCTCGCCATAGCGTTCTTGCGTATAGGCTTGTGTGAGTGCCTCTAATTGTATGCTATCATGCTGTGCTTCATCAAACATTTGTGCCTGCTGTTTCAATATAGGAGCGAGCCGGGCCTGATACTCGTCGGGAGTCTCATGTGTGCGTCGCGCCAGTCGCGTATCGCTCCATGCAACCGTCTGGAGGAATGCACGGTAGCGCGCGCGCGCTGACGCTGTATTCACTGTCTCCGGTATGACACTGTGCTGGATACTCTGCTGTTCCTGGCGACGTTCTTGTAAAATCTCTTGTAATGACAATGTTTCTCTGATTTCCTCATCTTCATCTCTGTATGCTGCCCTGGGCCAGTTGTGTAAGATCATACGTACAACGAGGATCAGAGCGATCACAATGATAAAAATGAGAAGCAGACGCAGAATCAGCATGAGCAGCGGAGAGGGTGTGTCATGTGTCGTATGTTGTGACGATAGGGACGACGGGGGCGTTGGCTGGTGATGTACACCACTTGGTGGACTTAGTTGCGGTATGCCGAACAATTTCGTAAGGAGATAAAAGAGCAAGCTAAATAGATAGAGGATTTCAAGAACGAGAAACCCAAGCAGATTCCAAATTGGTTGTAGCACATATTGGACAAATTGGAAGGCGAAAAATTCGAGTAATACGGATGCGGCTACCAAAACACCCCATGTCGTTGTCAAAAAAACAAACCAGCGACGTGTTGAACGTGTTGGTCTTACCCCTGCTTGTCGCGTATTCTCACGATTGATGCTACTCAAGCGCGTGAAAGAGAGCGCGAGCAATCCACTCAGGAAAAAGAGTGGTAACACGCTTGTCAGTGTTACAAGAGGCAGCGTGGTTGTGTCGGGCACGAAGGCGAAGAACGTCAAGACAATCATAACAATGAAGCCGAGGCGAAAGATGGAGATCAGTCGTTCGTCACGCAATGCGCGCTGTGACTGAAAAATTCCTAACTGCCAGAACAACAGGATAAGAATGCTGATTGGGATCAGCGAGGGGAGATCAGTAAAGGCAGCCATGATCGTGATCGCGATGCATGGTCCCAACAGGCGCAGGTAAGGTTTCCCTATAGCAAGAGGAATGCGTGGCGCGAACTGCTCTGTAAACATGACCCACCACTGCAAGCCAAGTAGGAGCAGTATCGTCGTTCCAGGTCCCAGTGCCCACTTTGCCTGTTGTCCAAAGCCAATTTCAGAGACAATCAGCAACGCAAGTGCGATAGGTTGTGCTTCCATGATGCAGGTCAAGACTGGAATGGCAAGCACGTCAATCCAGTTGAAGCGTGATGGCACTGGTTCCGGGGTCTGTACCGTGTTCTGAGCCGATGGCGTTGATGATGGCATGCCACTTTTCCTTTCCGCCAGGGAAGTAAAGCGGGAAATTCCCGGCATCTGCTAATGTCAATGTTGCAGGATCGCCTGTCAGGATAAGATGAGCGGCAACTCCCCTGGTACGTAGTTCATAGAGCCGCTCGAGCGTGCTTTCGCTCAAGGTACTGATCGCGCTAACTAGTAGGAGGGTCGTGCCAGCAGAAAACATTGTGTTTTCTGTATCAACCAGAATATCAATCGAAGAGTGGATGCTGGGCAGTAGGCAGGCGAAAGTGCTAAGCAACCGTTCATACTGCCCATCGTCAGCGGCGAATGGCATATTCACGAATGGCGTTGTTGAACTGGAAGGCCGCTGCGTTGGCGTTTCACTGGTGGTTTGCTCTGTCTGCATCATAGCGCAGTTAGTAAGCAGACCAACCGTATAACTGTTATCTAAGCCCCAGAGTGCCAGTGAGGCGGCAATGCTAATCGTCAACTCCTGAATTTCTGTATCTGTCCCTTGCAATGTTTCGCTATAATTCCAGACATCGAGTAACACGAGCAGGCGGCGCAAACTACTTGGCTCATACACTTTACTGTAGAGCGTGCCGGCATGTGCTGTAGCTTTCCAATGAATACGGCGCGGGTCATCGCCTGGCACATATGCGCGTGTGCCGACAACTTGGAGCGGGTCTTCGAGCAGATGCCAGAGCGTTGCGCGCTCTCCAGAGGGTAACACGCTTGTTAAGCTAAGGGTTTCAATGGGGACGATGGGTGGATAGATCAGCAGCGGTGTATAGATTGGTAGCGTTGTTTCAGATTCAAGCCAGCCAAATGGGTCGCTGTTGCTCAGACGAATGGGTCCAAATACGTGTAGCCCGCGTGTCTGACAACGCAACTGGTAGCGGCGTGTGACACGCTGAAATGACCAGAGCAACCACGTGCTAGTAATCGTATCGCGGTTCACTGCTTGCAGGCGCGACCGTTTCTTAAGTAGCGTGAGTGGCGGAGTGATCTTGTCTTCCACACCTAACCAGGGGAGTGGTAAGAGCTTGCGATTTTCAATGCTGATCGATAACGTGACCTCTTCGCCGAAGAAAAGATGCTGCTGACTGATCTGCTGGCGTACAAGCAGGCGTTTTAAGCCTTGTCGATACCAGAGATCGGGGACTAGCCCTACCAGCAGCGTGAAAAGCGAGGCAAGAAAGACAATCGGTTGGCGCGCAAGCACGCTCACGAGCAATAGTGCGAGTGCGACATAGTACCAGGGTCGACGCTGTTTGAGCATTTCATCATCCTGCTCAATGACAAGGTGATCTGTTTTCATCCTCGGTGCTACCTTTTCGCAGGTGGCGCAACTCTCTCAACAGGCACGGGAACCTGCTGAAGAATTTCGGCAATAATCTCCTGGTTGCGTTTTCCGCGCATGCGTGTGCGTGTTGTGGTTTGCAAACGATGTGCCAGGACAGGGAGAGCAAGCAGTTTAATATCGTCTGGCAACACGTAGTCGCGTCCCTGTATCGCTGCATATGCCTCACATGCGCGATAGAGGGCGAGCGTGCCACGAGGACTAACGCCTAACTGCACGGTGGCATGGGTGCGTGTGGCGCGCACGATGGCTAGTAGGTAGCGTTCAACTTCTGCTTGCCAGCGAACGCCACGCACAACCTGTTGCAATCTGCTGATTTCTTGGGCATCAACAACTGCTGCTAATGCCTCCAGCGGTTCAGTTCGCTTGAAACGGTGAAGGATGGCCTGTTCTTCGTCTTCGCTGGGATAGCCGACCTGGAGACGCATCAGGAAGCGGTCGAGTTGTGCCTCCGGCAAAGGGAATGTGCCTTCCAGCTCGATAGGGTTCTGGGTTGCCAGGACCAGAAATGGTTTGGGCAAGGGCATACTCTCGCGTTCAACGGTCACCTGCTGCTCGGCCATTGCCTCCAGTAGCGCGGACTGCGTGCGTGGTGTGGTGCGATTCACTTCGTCTAGTAACAAAATTTGCGTGAAGAGGGGACCTTTGCGAAAGACGAAATCGCCGCGCTTCTGGTCAAAATAGCTGACGCCAGTAATATCGGTGGGTAACAGATCGGGTGTCCCCTGTACACGCTGAAAGGTTGCTCCCAGCGAGCGAGCTAAGGCCTTCGCCATCACGGTTTTGCCCATGCCGGGCACGTCTTCGATCAATACATGTCCGTCACTGAGCAATGCGACAAGCAAAAGGTCAATCACGTCGAGTTTGCCAATGATGACGCGCGCTACATTCTCGCGTATTTTGGTCGCTATTTGTTGTACGCTACTGATCGCTGGCGGTATTTGCTGTGGGTCTTGCGGTTCCGTCATGTTCTCTCCTCTGGTGATCGTCTATAGCTAATTGTTATCGATGTACCATATCGTGACCTGGCCTGTCAAGTAGCATTTCCCTGCCAGCAGGTGATATTGTGTTGCTATGGAATATTGCTTATGAAGGAGCAAGATTTGATGAACAACACCCTTTCTTGGGGCATTCTCGGCACGGGGAGCATCGCTGATATTTTTGCGCGAGGTCTCGCGGCCTCGCAGACAGGCAAACTGCTCGCGGTCGGCAGCAGCACGCAGGCAACAGCCGCAGCTTTTGGTGAAAAATGGCATGTTGAGCGGCGTTACGCGAGTTATGAGCAGCTTTTGGCGGACAGTGATGTGCAGGCGATCTATATTGCGACGCCGCATCCCTGGCACGCGCAATGGGCCATACGCGCTGCCGATGCGGGTAAGCATATCTTGTGCGAAAAGCCGCTTGCGCTGAACCACACGCAAGCAATGGCGATTGTCGAAGCGGCGCGACGCAACGACGTTTTTTTGATGGAAGCATTCATGTATCGCTGCCATCCGCAAACGGCGCGTTTGCAGGAGCTGATCCGTTCAGGCATCATTGGTGACGTGCGTGTCATCCAGGCAACATTTAGTTTCTATACGAAATTTGACCCCGAGGGCCGTCTCTTTAAGAACGAACTGGGTGGCGGTGGCATTCTTGATGTCGGCGGCTATTGTACCTCGATGGCGCGCCTCATCGCAGGTGTTGCCACTGGTTCCGCGTTTGCTGAGCCGACTGCTGTAACGGGCGTGGCGCATCTCGGCACGAGCAACGTCGATGAGTATGCCATTGCCGCGCTCGCGTTCCCTGGTGGCATTGTCGCGCAATTGTTTGCGGGTTTGAGCGTGCTGGGTGAGAACGTGCTACGCATCTTTGGCACGCAAGGTTCGCTAGTTGTACCCGTTCCCTGGGTTCCCACGCCCACAGGTGGTAGCAGCACGATCATCCTCAGACGCAACGATGGTGAGCACATCGACGTTGCGCAGGAGATCACGATTAACTG
>DAICZM010000365.1 GCA_027311145.1 Ktedonobacterales bacterium | reverse complement strand
GTATCGGTTGTGAACGCAGCAGGAGGCGTGGTTGTGGGTGCTGTATATCTTCCCTGGCGTGCCTCTTGCATGAGCGTCCAGACCTTCTCAGGTTTGAGTGGCATATCGATAGCGGTGATACCGAGCGGGGCCAGCGCGTCTAGAACAGCATTGACAATCGCGGGTGGAGCGGCGATACAGCCCGCTTCACCAACACCTTTCGCGCCGAGCGGATTTGTCGGTGATGGTGTTTCGACGGTATCAGTGATGAACGTGGGCAATTGTGTCGCGATCGGCAGTGTGTAGTCCATTAAGGTGCTGGTGAGCAATTGACCGTCGTCGTCGTAGACGGTCTCTTCGTAGAGGGCTTGTCCAATGCCTTGTGCCAAGCCGCCGTGTATCTGTGCTTCGGCAAGATAGGAATTGAGGATGCGCCCACCATCGTCAACGGCAACATATTGCGCAATTTCTACCTCACCGGTGTTGCTGTCAACCTCGACAACGGCGATGTGTGTGCCCGATGAGAAAGCTGAACCGGATGGTACAAAGTCGCGCCACGCTGCCAACCCCTCAATAGGCACACCGTTAGAGGGATTGGGGGCCTCGTGTTCGATCAATGCAGGTTGCTCTTCGACCATACGTGCCAACTCACCCAACGTGACGGAGCGGCCTGGCACACCCTGCACTGTGATTTTGCCGTCCGCCAGCAGCAGATCGGCGGGAGCAGCTTCTAATACCTGTGCTGCGACATTGAGAGCCTTGTCGCGCACAGCCTGCGCCGCTAACAGGATCACCGAGGCGGCGACCTGTGTGGTGCGACTGCCGAATGTTCCGATGCCGTAGCCTGGCAGCATGCTATCGTTCATCTGGACTTCAATCTGTGCAACGGGCAGTTTGAGAACGTCGGCAATGATCTGCGTAAAGGCGGTGAAGTGGCCTTGCCCGTTATGAGCCACGCCACTCTGGACCAACGCGCTCCCATCACGGCGGATGCGCACCGTTGCGGCCTCTTGTGGGATACCGGGCCGCACGGGGCCGCCGCCGCCTGTAATTTCAACAAAGGTTGTTAAGCCGATGCCAAGCAAGCGGCTGTCATGCATTGTACGGCGTTTTTGCTGTTCCTCGCGCCACTGTATATAGTGAGAGAGTTCGAGGGCGCGGTCAAGAGCGGCGTTATAATTACCGCTATCATACTGAATGCCTGTTACTGTTTTGTAAGGGAAAGCATCAGGTGCAATAAAATTGCGGCGGCGCACTTCGACTGGGTCGAGATGCAGTTCGGTGGCGATGCGCTCCATCGTGCGTTCCAGAATGTAGGCTGCTTCAGGACGGCCTGCGCCACGATAGGCTCCTGTCGGTACTTTATTGGTCAGTGCGCCAATCACTTGACTATCAATGGCCTGTACACGATAAGGGCCGCTGAGCATGGAAGGTGTGCCATTAGGAACCATTGCCGTCGTGGTTGCCAGAAAGGCCCCCAGGTCAGCTACCGTGCGAATGCGGATGCCAAGGAGTTCGCCATCCTGCTTGCAAGCAGCTTCGATATAGTTGATCTGACCTCGCCCATGTGTCTGTGCTTGCAGGTTCTCGCTGCGGTCTTCAATCCATTTGATCGGGCGTGCATAGCGTATCGCCAGGGTGGCGGCAATAATTTCTTCGCCCATAAAGGCAGTTTTGGTGCCGAAGCCACCGCCAACGGTGGCGTTAAGAACGTGAATGTTCTGGCGTTCAAGGCCGAGGAAGTCGGCAAGCGTATCACGTGCGCGGAATGTTGCCTGCGAGGAAAGCCACGCGGTGAGCATACTACTCTGGGCATCGAAATCGAACATACAGGCGCGTGGCTCAAGCGAACTGGGGGCGACGCGCTGGTTGACGATACGCAAGCGTACAATATGCGTGGCCTGCGCGAAGGCGGCTGCGATATCGCCTCCACCTGATGGAACATGGCAAGCGATATTCGAGCCAAGCTCATCATAGAGCAGTTGCGCACCAGGAGCGATAGCCGCTTCAGGGTCGGAAACTGCGGGGAGTGGTTCATAATCGACTTCAACGAGATCGCGCGCATCAATGGCCGCATAGAGGTCCTCAGCGAGAATAATTGCAACAGGGTCACCGACATAGCGCGCTTTGCCTTGTGCAAGTGGACGGCGGTCGGGTTTGCGCAAGCCCGGTAGCGGAAATGTGCCGAGCGTTTTCATGTCACTGACCAGCTCATCGCCGCTAAAGACGGCGATGACGCCTGGCACTGCTCTCGCTGCATCAAGCTGTATCGTGCGGATGATGGCGTGAGCGTATGGGCTGCGCACAGCCACCATATGGAGGATGGCAGGACGCCCGCTGCTCACATGGAGATCATCGACGTAGCGGGAGTGTCCGGTGATGAGTTCGTAATCTTCTAAACGTCGTTCCAGACCTGCTGGTAAGACTGTTTGTGTCATGATATGTCCTCTGAATAGTAGTTGGCAACTATGACATAATGCCGCCACCATCAATATTGATCGCTTGCCCTGTGATACCCTTGCTGGTTTCCAAGGCGAGAAACACCACTGTTGCAGCAATCTCTGCCGGCTCCATCAGACGATTTTGTGGGCTGGTCTGTTCCAGAGCTGCGCGTGCTTTTACCTCTGGCATTGCAGTGCGAGCAATGATATTACTGACGCTGGCATCAGTCATTGGTGTATCGACATAGCCGGGGCAGATGGCATTCACCGTGATGTTATAGGGGTTGAGTTCGGTTGCCATAGCGCGCGTCAGGCCCAGCACGCCATGTTTGGCGGCGGTATAGGCGGCGATATAGCGTCCGCCGACCCGTGAAGCAATCGAGGCAATCGTGATAATGCGGCCCCATTTTTGTTCGATCAGTGGTGGCAGAAATGCCTTGCTTACATAATACACGCTGGTTAGATTAATAGCGAGCATACGATGCCAGAGTTCATCAGGATGGTTGAGGAGTTTGTGACTGCCAGCATTGCCAGCATTGTTGACGAGAATGTCGATGCCGCCCAAACCTGCGAGGAATGTCTTTGCCATCTGTTCGACCTGTTCGGGCTTAGTGACATCGCATGGCATGAAGAGGCTACGCTTTCCCATCCCCTGAATCTGCTCTGCGAGTTGCTCAATCTCACTGTGTGTTCGTGCTGTTACTGCAACATCGGCTCCGGCCTCTGCTAGCGCAAGGGCGATGCTGCGCCCAATACCACGTCCTGCTCCCGTCACAACCGCGCTTTTGCCTGCGAGTGGGAGGCGACTCTCAATTGCCATAGTCTGTATATCCTTTATGCTGTTGAGATAGAGCGTTTTTAGAGGTTGGCGTATGCCACAACGAGTCCTTCTACTACTTGTGGTCGTGCCGCAACGAGCGTCGCAAAACGTTGTCTGAGCCAGTACCCCAGCGTTTCATCGGCTTTGTCTGCGGCAACCTGCGTCTCAAAAATACTAATGGCGGTGAGGGTGTGATTGCCAGTATCGATGACATAGTACGCGACAAAACCGGGAGAGTGGCTCAATAATGGCCCTAAACTCATACGGGCCTCTTGGATGATCTGTTCCATCTGGCTGTCGGGAGTAAGAGTGTAGTTTCGTACTGCTGCGTACATAGTTGCGTTGGTTTCCTTTCTTTACAAAGAAAAACGGTATGTAAAGAGAAATCGTGCTTTGCGGTTCCCGTTGAGCGGATATGGTGATACTCTATTATAACATGTTTCTGGCACGGGGTATGCTTCTTTACATGCAGTGGAAATATTTTTCCAAATTTTGCAGCAAAATTGACTCAACAAAATACTTATATGTGGTATACTTTCGTCAAGATGCAGCGCAGAAGATTTATCAGGATAAGAAGTCGGATATCTCAAGACGATAGGTGATGTGATGCCAAACAGTGTCATTATTGCGGATCGTGACCCATTTCAGCGTGCTTACTTGCGAGACCTGCTTGTAAAAAGAGGCTATCTCGTGATTGGCGAAGCGGGTGACGGCAAAGGAACTCTCGCTCTTACTCGTGAACTCCATCCCGATCTGGTATTGCTAGATGTACATATACCAGATCAGGATGGATTTTTGATGACTGAGCAACTTGCTCAGGAAAATGTGGCCTCGATGCTCCTGCTCTCAAGCATAGAAGATTTGCCACATGGCGAGTATGTCCGCAAGAGTCGTATCATTAATTATATTATCAAGCCGGTGCGCGAATCGACGGTGGTTCCAGCTATCGAGGTCGCACTTGCCCGTTATCGTGAAAGTTGTCAGGTGGAGGAGAAAATACGTGTCCTCACTGCTCAATTGGAGAACTGGCCTATGGTGGAACGCTTGCGTGGTATGGCGTTAGAGCATCAGATGATGCGCGAAAACTAAACAACAACAAACCTTCAGGAGTATGTCTATGGGCTATCGCTATGCTGTTGTAGGTTCTGGTAGACAGGGAACCGCGGCAGCCTATGATCTTGTCCGCTACGGCAATGCAGATTTTTTGTTGCTAGCCGATCAATCATTGGCACAGGCTGCTCAAGCGGCACAACGGGTAAATCAGTTGGTTAGGCGCGAGATTGCTGTACCCGCTGTACTTGATGTACAAGATGAAGAGGCGGTTGTCCGCTTGCTCACAGAATTCCACATTGCGGTGATGGTTTCAGGCGTCCCCTATTTTTTGAATACAGGTGTTGCACGTGCTGCTCTACGCGCACATGTGAGTATGTGCGATTTTGGTGGCAATACGGAGCAAGTGCGCCAACAACTTGCGCACGATGCAGCGGCCAAAGCGGCCAAGATCACAATGATTCCCGATTGCGGGCAGGTTCCTGGCCTCGGCACATCGCTCTGTTCCTATGTCATTAGTCTGTTCGATGAAGCCCATGACGTGTTGATGTACGATGGGGGTCTTCCTCGTTATCCGTGCCCTCCCTGGAATTATTTGCTAACCTTTAATATTGAAGGGCTGACCAACGAATATTTTGGGAAGACGCTTTTTTTGCGTGCTGGCGAGCAATACGAGGTTGCCTGTTTTGAGGAATATGAACTACTCGCTTTTCCCTCCCCTATTGGACAATTGGAAGCCTTTACTACTGCTGGCGGCA
>DAICZM010000364.1 GCA_027311145.1 Ktedonobacterales bacterium | reverse complement strand
GGTAATGTTGTTGGGGCTACTTATAGAGAAACCCATGTATGGGCAGCAGATACGTGAAGTCATTGAAAATCATCATGATCTTTTCGCTGACTTTATTAAAAAGCCCACGATCTATTATCAGCTTGAGCGGCTCGTACAGGATGGATATCTGGAGATGCGGCGTGAAGCTGTTGAAGCTCCCGGCACCGGCGCAGCTCATACAGACTTTGCTTTGCGTGAGCGCGACATCTACTATATTACCGAGGTAGGGCGTGAACACTTTTCACATCTTTTGCGCACTGCCCTCAGTTCATATTCGCCTGCCCTTAGCAATGTCGATGCCTGCTTGTTCTTTCTGCATTATGTTAAGGCAGAAGAGGCTGTCACTTTGCTGACTGATCGCTATCACATCGTCAATAACTATCGTCAACAGGTCTTACAACAGATTGAAAAACAGAACATTCACGATAGTGCGCATCAACTCGTCAACGATCACAAGCTGACATTGCTTGATGCAGAACTACGTTGGTTGGAACGCACGCTTGAACATCTGCGTACCGTGCGTATCGTGTTATGAGCAGAGGATAGCTGATGTGACCTTGAATGTCGTCTATATATCAGGAGCTATCTTTTTTTGTCTCAGTTAAGTCAATTTTGACATAACTCAAGATAATAAAACCTCAACCAATGCCGCTCGTGTATCGGGTTGAGAAAGAAGGGTAACGGGAGTATCCCATGAAGCAGAGATCAACATCTAATAAACGCCCATTATGGCTGATGGCCCTAACTATTCTGATTGATTTTATTGGTTTCGGCCTGATTTTGCCACTTTTGCCTTTTTGGGCGGAGCATCTGGGGGCAAATGCATTGGAAGTGGGGTTGATTTTAACGGTTTATGCTCTGGCCCAATTTCTTTTTACGCCTGTTCTCGGTGCGCTTTCTGATCGTTATGGGCGTAAGCCTATCGTGTTCATCTCGCTGCTGATCGAGGTAGGTTCGCTGATTTTCACGGCCTTGGCGGGCACGTTGCCGCTTTTGTTGGTAGCGCGTTTCATTGGTGGGCTTGGCGCATCCAATATTGGTTCTGCTCAGGCGGTTGTCTCGGATGTGACTACGCCGCAAGAGCGTGCGAAGGGGATGGGGTTAATTGGGGCGGCGATTGGTCTAGGTTTTGTGATCGGGCCGGCCTTGGGTGGTGTTCTGGCTCCCTTAGGGCCAACTGTGCCCTTCTGGTGTGCAGCCGGTGTGGCATTGATCAATGCGCTACTGGTACTCTTCTTTTTTCAAGAGACGCGCAAGCCGCAGCGAGAGGTCCTTCCGCATGAAGCCGCAACGGGTATCGATATGCGTATCCTGTTTCGGGGTTGGCAGACAGCCGTGCGTCATCCCGCTGTTTTGCGCCTGGTGTTAGTTAATTTTCTGCTCACATTGGCTTTTACGGCGATGGAATCTGTTTTTGCCCTGTTTGCACAACGGTACTTTAGTTGGAACACGCCGCAGATTGGCTATGTTTTTACCTATGTAGGTGTCATCATCGTCATCATGCAAGGTGGCCTTGTCGGTAGGCTGGTACAATATGTAGGTGAGCAACGTCTGCTCATTGCGGGCCTTGTCTTGCTGGGTATGGGTTTGCTGTTGCTTGCGGTGGCGGGAACGAACTGGATCGCTCCTACTTGGCATGTCGCGTTTGTGCTGATTGCGCTGGGCATTCTGAGCATAGGAAACGGGGCGGTCAACCCAACGGTTTCCGCTTTGCTCTCATTCGCCAGTTCGACAGAGGGGCAAGGCGAGATATTGGGCTTATCACAAGGTATTGGTGGACTGGGTCGTATTATCGGACCACTCGCTGCTGGCAGTATATATGCCTTGCAGGTCCGGGCATTCCTTTTATTGCAGGTGGTATGCTATCACTGGTAGCGGCATTGCTTGCCGTGCCTGTTCTCCCCACCTTGTCTGGGGAAGGAGACAAACAGGCACACCGCGCAGCGGAAACGGAGGCCGAGACGCGTTCGGTAACACCCGCTGGCAAACAGTAGAAGCAAAAACGTGGCAAGCTGTGCGCTCTGCTCTTGGGTGAACAGCTTGCTGGCGATGTATTCGTAGCAGAAATCAGGAGGTTTTAGATTGGTTGTTCGTATTACACTCTGGGTACTGCGTGTCTGCGTACTTGTTGGATTAATTCTGGGCATTATCTTGTGGACAGGAAAGGGCGATAGTATTGTTGGGATTCACATGTTGTTGGGTATTCTAACAGTTTTATCGCTCTGGGTGATCGCGGTTCTGACGGCGATGGCAAAGGGCGGAAACTGGGGGTTGTCGGGCGGCGCAATCGTATTGGGTCTTGTAGTAGCGGCATTTGGTTTAACACAGAAAACCATTTTGCCTGACCCGAACAGCCTGCACTGGATTATTCAGGTTGTCCATCTCCTGTTTGGCTTGGGTACGATTGGGATTGCGGAGATGATGGTGGCTCGCTACAAACGCATGAATGCAGCGAAAACGGTTGCCGCATAATAAACGGTTGCCGCATAATAGAGGAACCATTAGCCAATAACACTGCACCTGCTTTTGTGCTTGTTGAGCGTGAGGGTAGGTGCATGTTTGTGTTGTTTTGATAGGCATATGTTATAATGGGGCAACACTCTATTTTCGCACCATGATACCCTGGACACCGTCGTACAATGTAGCATATTAAGAGGATAAAGCGTGAACAACGAGGAACGTCGTATAGCAGTCTATCCGGGCAGTTTTGACCCGCTTACCAATGGACATCTGGATATCGCTCGCCGAGCCGCGTATTTATTTGATACTCTGATTATTGCGGTTTATGAGCGTCCTGCGAAAAACCTGCTCTTCTCTGTAGAGGAGCGTGTTGCACTCTGGCAAGAGGTCATCGAAGCAGAGCAGATGACAAATGTGCGAGTTGAACATTTCACTATGTTGCTGGTAGACTATGTACGTGCGGTGCAAGGGAATGCGATTGTCAAAGGTTTGCGTTCCCCCAACGATTTTGAAGCGGAGTTCCAGCAAGGGTTGATGAACCGCAAACTGGCTCCTGAGATTGAAACTGTCTGCCTGCTGACGAACCTGGAGCAACTCTTTATCAGTTCATCCCTCTTGAAAGAGGTTGCACGCCTGGGTGGTGATGTCACTGATATGCTGCCACCCAGCGTGATGAAAGCGTTACAGCAGAAACATGGTCTCTAAATGGGCTGTTGCTGTCGCGTTTGTCTGATGGAGAGGAGATGCGCCAGGGAGAGCAACCGGAAGAGAGGAATAACGAGCGATGGATATCCTCTACCTTGTAGATCGCCTGGAAAATCTCATTGCCAGTAGTCGTAAGATGCCTTTAATGAATCAAATTCTCGTCAAGGAGAATGAGATTCTTACCCTCGTTGAGCAGATGCGGGCGACGATTCCCGACGAGGTAAAGCAGGCAAAACGCATTGTGCAGGAGAAAGAGCGCGTGTTGGCGCAGGCACAAAGCGAGGCGGCGGCAATTCTTGCGCGAGCGCGGGAAGAGTCGGAGCGTGCCATTCACCGCGAGGGGCTATTGCGTGCTGCTGAGGAGCGTTCGCAGGAGTTAATTCGGCAAGCCAATGAACGGGCGCATGCATTGTTACAGCAGGCGGAAGATCAATGCGACACGCTGAAATCCGAGTCAGATTCCTATGTGGCAGAGACATTGATGAATCTGCGAGACCATCTTACGAGCATCGAGGGCGAAGTCAGCCGTACCATTCTCAGTATTGAGAGAGGGCTGGATAGCTTGCACTATCAGCAAGAGTTACCGGAAGAGGATGCAAGAGGCTTGGAAGAGCAGTATATGGAGGAGGAATTTGAAGACGAGCCGCCCGTGCGTCGTGCGCCGCGCCGTGCTTCATTGGCTCGCGATACGTTGGGGGGACCTAGTATTTCTGAGCCGTTTTAAGGTATTCCCTCTTGACACCCTTCACATGCTTGTCTATAATGAGCAAGCGCCAGCAAAGCATAAAGGGATATTTCGTGTTGCGTCGGGGTTTATGGCATACGTATCAGGATATACCTCGTGCTGAAAGGGAAGGTAGCAATGATTTTTAATGTGGCGCAACTTTTGAAGGCTTCAGTTGGGACTGCACTCGAAGAGAATTTTGACGAAGAAGATGTTCAGCTGGATCATGATTTGAAAGTGTGTGGCCCTATTACGGGCCATGTGCGTATGCGGCGTACCAACCAGTGCATCCTGGTGGATGGCTGGGTAGAACTGACAGTGGAGCTTTCATGCACGCGCTGTCTGCGCGATTTTGAGCATGTTATGCATGTGCCGTTTGAAGAACGTTTTTATCCAACAGTGGATATTCTGACCGGGCTAGCTGCGCCAGTAGCAGATGATGAAGACGATATTTTTTATATCGATGACCACCATCATCTGAATTTGACCGAGGCGATTCGACAGAATGTATTATTGGAGATACCGATAGTGACACTTTGTCAAGAAGATTGCGCAGGTCTCTGTTCGCGGTGCGGATATGATTTGAACCTTGGTCCGTGTGCGTGCCCGCCAGAAGTGGATGAGCGTTTCAGCGTTCTCAGCACCCTGCTGGGAAATGGCCTAACAGTGGCTCAGGATGCCCAGGCAAACCATAAGAAGACGACACAGAATTAAGGTGTGAGCCTGCGCATCGCTCAGGCAACCTTTGATGAAAGAGGAGCATACCCGATGGGAGCATTACCAAAACAGCGTGTCTCGCATGCACGGCAGGGCGAGCGACGTGCGCATCATCATCTTGACCTGCCCCAACTCGTTGCCTGCCCACAGTGCAAGAAGCCACGCCTCTCGCACCATGCTTGCCCCAATTGTGGCATGTATCGTGGACGTCAGGTGTTTTTACCCAGAGAAAAGAAGTAGTTGTTTGAGTCAGGTGGCGTTTTACAGGCATCAACACAGGCGTTATCCGCTGGAAGCCAATGGGCATCCGGTGAGGGTAGTAGCGTGTTTTGTCTGTGATGCCACCGATTTTATTGAAGAGTGAGTCGTATGACGACACAGGCACAGCTCGCCTTTCTTTTTCCGGGACAGGGTAGTCAAAGCG